>NZ_LMCJ01000035.1:0-13411 GCF_001623085.1 Pseudovibrio sp. W74 | reverse complement strand
ATCATTGCAGGGCTGAACGCTGATGAGCGAAAGCTGTTTGATTTCATAGCCAAGACATTCCTTGCAGCACTAGGCCCTGATTACGAATATCACCAAACACAGATTGCTATCAGTGTGCCGGTGAATGGTCAGGCTGTTGTCTTCAAGACTGTGGGCCGTTCTACAATCCATCTAGGCTGGCGTGCTGTTTACAGTGAGTTCATCGAGGACAGGTCGTCCTCAGATAGCGAGGCAGAACTGCCTCAGGTTCGAGACGGTGAAGGCGTGGGGATCTCGGCTGTCAGCATTGATGCCAAGAAGACAAAAGCACCTGCCCGTTACACGGAAGGTTCCTTGATTGAAGCCATGCAAAACGCATGGAGGTTTGTTGAAGATGAGGGCCAGCGTGCACGGCTGAAGGAAGCCAAGGGCATTGGTACACCGGCAACCAGAGACACCATTATTGAGGGACTGAAGAAGCAAGGCTTCCTCTCTGTCACCAAGGGCAAACTCTTTGCAAGCGATACGGCTATGCAGCTCTACCACCTTTTGCAAGGTCGGTGTCCCTCACTCCTTGACCCAGCGACCACCGCAACAATGGAAGCGCGTCTTGATGACATTGTGAGTGGTCGTGCCGGTGCTGATGAAATCATCCATGAAATTTGCAACTCTGCAGCGACCGCTATTGACGTGCTTGGTGAACAAGGCCCGCAGCTTGATATTCAGCGTAAACCGAGCCCTGCTATGGTCAAAGCCGCTAAAGGCAAGGCGGAGCGCGAGGGCAAGCGTTTGACCCGTACAGATCTGGCAAGCTATGACACCTTGCGAGCATATCTTGGACCAATGAAAGAACGGACAGAAGAACCATCGGCACCAAGTCCAGCACAACTCAAGTTTGCCTTGTCGATAGCTGAGCGCTTAGCTCTCCCGCTTCCAGATGCGGCCAAAGGCTCAGCAAAAGCGCTTAGCAGCTGGATTGAGGCTAACAACTTTGCCAGTGAGAGCCAGATGACGTGGATTTCCAAATTCGTTGAGGAAGGCAAAGTCAAGAAACCTAAAGGGTATCCGGACAAGGTATCCCCCAAGGTTGCCAAAGCACTGCTAGATAAAATGTTCAAAAAGAAATAGCGGCGTGAGATGTTTGCTCCCGTTTGCAAGGAGGTAAAACTCGCAGGGTGGATGGTAATATGCGATTTTCAGGGATCAAAGCTTCCAAGATCTGGATAAGCCCCCATTCTTTGAGGAAAGGAGTTGAAAGTTGCAGTCCTGAGTCGCACCCTCAAATTGTAAGAAGCAAAACTAACTACACGAAAGGAAGCTCATGAAACTGCTCAGCTATGCCCCAACGCTTGGGGAGCTGTTTGACCGTCTCAGTTTTGATATGAAATTTGAGGTGGTGTTTGAATGGATCAGGCTCTCGATGAACCTGACCCTTTCATGACTACAGCAGTAGAAAGCAACGCTCCAGCAAAGATCTGTTGCTTCTAGGATTGGGCGCTCTGAGCAATCAGGGCGCCCTCTGCATATCTACAGTCTATAAATAAACCGAGTCTTTCACAACGAGAAAAGCAGACTCTTCACGTGAGAGTCATGAAGCTCCGCAGCCCTCGTTTCCGAAAGCACCAGCGGGAATGCTCCACCCCTGCCCCTTGCCTTCAGCTGCAAACACTGGCAGCTCATAACGTTCATTCAAAGCCTGCTTCAGAGCTTCAGCATCTTCAATCTTGATCGGTCTCGCCTTGCTTGCCAGCTCCAGCACGTTCAAACCCTGCCTAGAAATCGTGGTGCCAAACATCTGCTCATAAGCTGCTATCGCTTCAAGGCGGTCCGGAAAGTGCTCTTTGATGGTTGCCCAGATCCGCGCTCCATTGAAGATGCATGTCATACATGATGACCGGCTCCAGCCAAGGCGATACGGAACGGGAGCCAGTACGTTATGACGTTTGAGTACGTCCCAGATCTGTTCCTCTGTCCAGTGCAGCACCGGTCGCCACGCATCGACATGGCGAACATTGTTTGAGTTGGTGTGCGGTTCTAACTGATTGTACTTTGAACGGTTCGCTGACTCTTCTCTTCGCTCTCCAGTGATGAACAGAACCTTCTTGTCATTGAAACGCTGCTGATTGGTCAGAGCTCGTCTGCCAACATCAATCTTCAGCACACTTGAACACCATCGGGTTTTAAGATCCGCGCCAACTTGCGGAAATCGGCGACGGGTAGCTGGCTTCGCTCGCTTTGTGTTCCTGGACAGCGTGAGCAGTCCTGCAGGTGTCTCAACCTTATGCGGCTTACTGAAGCTGTCTCGCTTTAACATCTCAGTTTCAAAGCCACCCTCAAGCCATGAGAAGTAAACCGGTAAGTTGAAAGCTCGTGCCAGATGCCGATTGTAGTCTTTCATGAAACTCCAGTCCATGAGCGTGGAACCTTCAGCTCCGTCAACGTCATGGTGCCAGAGTTCAATTTTGGACTTATCCGCCCCAAGATCAAGGAGCTGCAGCAGACAGGCAATGCTATCTTTGCCTCCAGACATGCAAACAATGATGTTGTCATAGTCATCCAGATCCACGACCGGTGCGGAGTAATAAACATTGTGGTTGTCGTCTGAGGGTCTGAATAAATCCAACTGCGCTTGCAATGCTGGTATCACGAGCTGATCATCAAAGCTGTGAGGCTGACAGGTCATCCGGATCTCCATCTGAATGTGGTTTTCATTCTTGCTGTCACGAAAGGCCGGAGTGCCGGTCAAGGTCATCCGGACCGAAGGGAACCAGCTGCAAGGAACGAGCAAAGCGAGTGGATGAAGGTGGGCTGGATGCCTGCTTGCAGGTCGCCTTTACCGGCGCGGGCGCAGCACAAATCTGAAAGAGCTTTAGAAGACAAAAAGAAAGGCCAGCTGTTAGCTGACCTCGAAAATTTGAATGGGGTGGGATCTACGCAGCTAATGGAAGCTGTTCGTGAGGGGTCTTAAACAGGTGTAGCAGTGTCTTACCCAGAAAGGCTGCAATCGCTTGAAACACAGGAAATATGACAGATTGTCCAAGCACCTCGTGAGCTGTCGTAGATGACAGGCCCTCAATCAGCTTTGCTGGTATGCCCTTTACTCGTGCATGTTCCAGTGGAGTAAACAGTCGAGATAGCTTCTCATTGGTTGGGTGCTTCAGGAAGGGTTCAGTACTGCGGTACTTGGCATAGCCTCGGCCAATGGTTCCGCAAGCTTCAGCACTCGCATTCAAGAGCTGACGCTTGAAGCCTTTCCCTGCAGCCATATCGCGGGCCTCTTTTTTAGCCAAGTAGTCAAGGTCCTTCCAGCGCTCACTATCAGAAGAAATTGGCTCTAAGATCTCATTGAGGGTTACTGGCTTTTTAATCAGTGGCTCGACACTATCTAGATCCAGAAGTTCAAGGCCTTCTGTCATCGCAACCACACAAAGGCGTTTGCGAGCTTCCAAGGCACCAAACTCATTACCTTCAAAAACACGCTCAGATAGTTTGTAACCAAGAGATCCAAGGACTGAGCGAATAACGGTCATGCTCGCAGTACTGGAGTACTCAGGAACGTTCTCAATCAAAATTATGGCTGGGTTCACAGCTTGAACGAACTGGAGAAAATGAAAAAACATTGCACCGGCGGAATCATGGCTTTCAGCATACTGAAGCTTGTTTTTTACTCTGCCTGATTTGCTGGCGCCAGTGCACGGCAAACCAGCAATAAGTATCGAAGCTGGGGCAGGGGACTTGCCAAGATTAACGGCTTCAATCGGACCTTCAATAGCAATGCTTTTGCTATCCCAGAAGATGTTATTTCTAATTGAGCTTGCCAGATAATCTGGTTCAATTTCAACGGCAACAGAAAGGCGGCTCTTAAGTCCCGTTTGCTCAAGGCCGTCATGTATCGCTGCATCAAGAACCCCACCTCCATGAAAGAGGGAGCAAACATCAAGCGGCATCTTGTTGTTTAGTTTATGCATCAAGCGAGACACGCGCTCCTCAATGCGCATGTCTTTATGATGAGCGCAGATTGTGATCTGTTGATCCTTGATCAGAACCCTGATCATCTGTGCGTCGGAGAACAGCTCAGCAACTTCAGAGGAAGTCAGGTCAATCACAGGATTGATGATACTCCCTTTTTTGCGACGGCTTACCTTCCGAGCTCCGAAGTCATTAATGGTAAGAACAAGCTGTTCGCCCTCGACTGCCAGATCATAATACTGTCCAGCTTCGATGCCTTCGCGTCTTAGTTTTTCGCCTTCAATCCAGACCCTCTTGCGGCCCTTGTTCAAGCTCACTTTAGTGTTCACGATGGTTGGCATTCTGCACCCCTAAAACCCGTTTCTTTCTTCTTGTCGAAGACAGCGGGGGGAGCGGTGCAAGGATCGGAAGGCCGGAGGGGTATCACCCACTTGAGCGCAATAGCGCGAAAGCCGACCTGCAGCTGCAGGTCGAGTCCTGCACGCAGGTTTGCGGTGCCGGTCTGCCGGCACAAGCAAAGCTAAGGAAGGATGGGGAGACCGGCCTGGAGACCGCGAAGCGGCTTTAGTCCTTGCGCCAGTGATGGGGCAAAGCCCCTTAAGCTAGCAGCAGGGCAGGGGATAAACTTTTCCAAAACACATCAAAGCAACCATGAAATTCAGCTCAATTTCAGTTCACCAATCCCTCAAAAGTTCACAACTGTGAACTTCTTTCAAATAACGCATATAATTCAGTAGGTTACAATTTTTCACATTATTATGCGCCACTAGCGAGACCAAAAACGGATTTTTGGAGATGCAATTTCCCATCGTTAGCTCTGTCGATCATTGCGCGGAAATACCCTCCTGGGCGGGCAATTGCGTCCGGATCTCTCAACGCTTTTTCGGCAACAACAACAAGGCAAGCCGCTGACAAATGCCTTCCTTGGGAAACACACGCAGATTGCCAAGCAGCTTCAGACAAACCAATCAAATGTCTCAGATCCTCGGTGCGCTCTAACAAGCCACTCCAACTTGAAAGTTCGAGTTGCAATGTTTCTTTGACATCTGAACAGGCGCTTTCAAGAAGCCCAATGGATACACCTGAAAGGTTTGTTGAAGGCAGTTGGTTAAGTTCATTAGTTTTGAAGGACGTTCTTAAATCGTCTGAATTTGCTTGCTTGCCAGCAGCAGGCACCTCAGGCTTTTTTTCAAAAGCCATTTCAACATTGCGTAAGCAAGTGTTGTCAGTTTTTAATTCTAAGTGTGGCTCGTTAGAGCCATGCCGCTTATCTATTACTATTTTTTCACGATGTGATGGTGTTGTATTAGATATAGCGACGCCATTAGTGTCACCCTCGGATGACATATTAGCTTCAATAATAAGCATCTGTTCATAAATTGCTTCAACCACTTGTGCTCTCGTAAACACATCAAGTTGCTGACACATTACATTCTCCAGCTTCCTGATAAATGGAACCGCCTCTCTACCAATCAGATCGGCCAAATCTTTGGCAGCCCGTGTTCTTGATGTAATCAAGCGTCTTGCCTGCTTTTCAAACTTCAAACGCTCTTGAAACGCAGTTGCTATGCCTTCAAACTCAAGGAGATTGTTGCATGCTGGGGTGAGATCCAGGCCGAACCCATAGTCAATTGCTCCGCTCTGGTCTCGACAAACAAACCTGCGACCATTTGGACTATCCGCATATGCTAGGATACCTGCTTCTACCAAGCGCTTGATACACCTACTGACCGTGCGTGTAGAGCGCATAGTATACTCAGCAAGCTTTTCATTCGAGATAGCTACCATAGGCTTCTTACCCGCTTTCAGATCGGCTTCTCGTACCAATCCAAGCAGAATATCTAAGATATGATAAGTGCTTCCAGAGATCTTAAGAGCTGGTGCAACTCGCTTGAGTGTCATAGCCAGTTCTTTCTTAGTCACACTTTCATTCAGCGGTTCACTAGCTAAACGTTGACTAGCAATGATGGCTGGGTTGATTTGCCTAAATGAGGCGATGGATTGAGCGAGCATAGCAAGCCTTTTCCGCAGAATACTGCAGATTATTGCATGTTAGTTTTAGCTCAAAACGGCGCAGAAAATCATTCCCTCACTTAAAAAGTGGGGTTGTATATTTTCCTCGAACGCTCTACAAAGAAATTGCTACATAACTTCGAAGCGCTGATTGCGTTTTGAATTTGATTTGGGCCTGCCTAGTGCAGGCCTTTCTCTTTTCTAGATCATGTTTCCTCTTTCTTCAGCTCATCAAATCTTTTCACCAGATCCGGAAGCTGATCGATCAGGTATTCACCAAACTCCTGCCCGAACTCTCCCTTCCAAACGAAGGAAGCTCCCTTGGCAGTGTTCGAATATTCCGCTAAATCGCCACCAGAGAAGGGGAGGGTAGATGGCTCTTTTTTAGTCGGACGCTTTTTTCCCGCGAAATTATTCTGAGCAGCTTTTAACACCAGCCGAAAGCGTTCATCGCTATCACTATTACGCCATTGCGTAGAGATCTTGATAGGATTCAGTAACTTTGCCAGCTTTCCAGCATGGGCAGGATTGTGATCTATGAGTTCCCCCAACTTCATCCAACTTGGACGGCCAATTTTGGGAGCAGGACCGATAGCTTCAATAACGTCTGATGGAACAAGGCTTGGAACTTTTAGGTAGTTGCTAAGCGTTCCCTTGGATCTAGCGCCAATAGCACGAATAACTACCTCAGACGGATAGTCTACCTTTAGCCTCGCTGCAAACAATGCTGTCTCAATGAATGAGAGGTTCTTTCTCTCATGGTTCTCTTGACCCTGCGCTATTACTAGTTGTTCGTTGGACAGATCCTGGACAACAGCCTTAAGCATGACATCTAGCTCAAGACATGCTTTCCAACGACGATGACCGTAAGCAATCTGAAACTTGTCCGGTTCTCCCATTACAGGACGGACCAAAACAGCTACTTGTTGACCATCTTGTTTGATAGACACTTTAAGCTGTTCAAAGTCTTCGTCATGATCGGAGGGTAACCGGTCTTGAACAATAGATGGGATACACTTGTGGGGATCAATGCTTTGAACCTGATCTCGACTAACAACACCACTAGTCCTGCCAACCTCTGAAAGCGCATCTGTCATCAAGCCCAATGGGCTGGTTCTACTGACTTTAGTCTTAGTGCTTTCGCTTGGTGCGGGGCTGGGATTTGTCGGTTTTGACACATCTCCACTGATAATGGAGTTCAACAGCTTTCTGCTTTCACTACGCTTAGTTGTCATAGTCTACCCCATCCGCGCAAAATGATTTTTTCAATTTCAGCATTTGCTTGATTCATGAACTCGATTGCACGGTCGTATGTCTTTGGATTGAACTGATTTCGATCAGATTCATAAAGTGTTAGCTGACGGGTTCTGGCTTCCTCAACTGCAGTCGTATTAACCATTGAATGGTCCAGAACGTTCTTCAGATAGGTGCGGAGAATTTTCGAAACGTCATTTTGTGGCGTACTCGCTGTGTTGAAGCGAGTGATCAAATAGTGCAGCGTTTTATCCGTGATGTACTCTGACCCTAAAGCTCGCTTGATCGCCGCTTCGTACTGTTCTTGGTGAGTAATAGAGGTCATCAAATACTGGGCCATGGATTCACAATCTAGCATTTGTGGCTGGATAGTGAGGAGCAAATGATTAGAGGCTCCAATGGCAGCATTCGATAGATAACCTAGGTTTGGAGCTGTATCGCAAACCACAACATCATACTGATCTTGAACGTCAGTCAACGCAGCCTGAAGGCGCAAGAAATATAGCCTTTGAAGTGACATCCCTCGCATCTTTACTCTCAGACTATCAACTTCTTGAGACAGGCGTTCAAACTCTGATCGCGGCAAGTTGCCAGAAGCCAGACTGTTCTCCAACTCAGCTAAACGAAGGCGCATTTCGCGCTCTTCTTCCATCGTTGAAGTCGTCACGCGTGGAGCATCAAACTCCCAATCAGCGACCCACAAACCACTCGGTACGATATCTAAGTTTTCAAAGTAGGTCTTTTGCGCAACTTCAGACATAGGGCGAGGGTTGTCATACCGAATAGCTGCATAAAGGCTTTGATCATGTGTAACACGTTCCGGAACGATACCCATCATTCCACTGGTAGATCCCTGCGGATCGAGATCTGCTAAGAGAACTCGATAGCCTTTTAATGCGAGATATTGAGCAAAGTGAACTGCTGTTGTGGACTTAGCAGAGCCACCTTTGAAGTTTACGCAGGAAATAACTGCAAGCTCTTCATCACCTCTACGACGAGGATCGTAGAGGCGCGCCTTTTCATCACTCGTTGTCTTCTGCGCAAGATGCTGCCGTACCGCATTAATGTCCGCGAGCGTATAAAATCGTTGTTTAGACTTACCTACCAGCTCGGGAGTGAGGCCTAACTCGTCAGCATGATTATTGAAATGAGCACGAGATACACCAACCCAGCTGGCAGCTTGAACAGTCGAAAACCGTTTTAAAGTCTTAATGGCAGCAGGAGGGAAATAAACTTCCGACATGCTTGCCAAAACACTTTGCAGCGCCTCATGATCAGCACGCATGTGCTTCAAAATGTTGGAGTCGTGATCAATCTCAGTGTTCATAAATCAATTTCCAGATCGCAATGGCAACAATGCTGTTTCTCAACATTCACCTACAATCTGGTAAAATCAATAAAGAAAGGGTTAATTCACGTTAAGAGTATCTCAAAATTTGGGAAAACCGCAAAAAAGCCGAAAATTGACGAGGTTTCTTGCCTCTTTTTCATCTCCATTCCAGTGGAACCAAGCAGTTTCAGGAGAAAAGCAGAATCGGTTACACATATCTGAGCTCTAATTAAGAGACATGGAGATGCCAATGCAATTGCAACTTAGCCAAGCATATCAAACGCTACTCCATGCAGCATCGGGCCAATTCTTCCTAAATGAAGATTTCAAAGCCAATCCAGTCTGCGACAAACTGCTTTATGAACTAAAATAGGAAATCATATGGACTGATTATGTTATCCTAAGTTGCTGTTATTATTTATTATTTATTACGCTTGCTAACTTATTGGGCTAAACTGTTTCTAGATATATAATTAAGAGCATGTTTTTTTATCTCCAAACAGACAACGGAGCCAGTATGAAAAACATTCTCGCTTTTCTGGAAGCAGTAAATCAGATGAACCCAACCACACTCTCGCTGTTGTTAAGCTTTGTAGCTGTCGGAGTAGCTGGGCTGTCAGTTTATATGATGGGTGCAAACTGAGAGGACTGCATGAGATCGAACTTACAGTGGGTACGCCTTCCCACCTCGTGGCTATCAGAAGATGACTGTTACTCAGCCTTCAATAAAAAAGTTATGGCCGACAACACCATGGCATTACTATGCCTATTGGTTATCGCTCATAATGCTGATGAGGACACAGGATTAGCTCGCGTTACTTATGATCAGTTCCAGGAAGCTCTTTCGAAAAGTCGAAGTTCAATTTCCCGTGGTCTAGCGGTCCTCAAAAGACTTCAATTGGTAAGCATGACGGGTGAGCGGAGTCATTACCAACTCGTAGGATACAGGCAAAATAAGGGCTGGGCCAAACTACCTTGTAAGAAGCTATACAAAGGGAAATCACTCACTGTTAGCAACAGTATCCATTTGCGAAGTATTGTTGAATTAGACGCCCTTAAAATCTATTTTTTATTAGTAGCAGCCAGGGACCGAAAAACGAACTATGCTGCTTTAAGTTATATGAAGATTGAAGCCCGCACTGGTATAGCTAGACCGCGAATAAAGGCTGCTACAAGCTTTCTTGCTGCTCAAAATCTTGTGGTCATCGATGCAGTTAGCAGCACACTCCATGATGCAGCCGTCTCATACAGATACCGTCTTACAGGGCTTGATCCTTATAATCACTCAGGAACGAAAGGCCGACAAAGCATCGAAGAGGTCACCTATGACGATGATTTTTAGCAGCCCGATGTAGAAGAGTAATAAAGTCTCATACTCAGTAAAAAATTTGATGAAAAAACCGAGGAAGCTATGCTTCTCTCGGCTTTTTGTTTGCTGCATTTACTTCACGCTATCAAGCAATCGCTGCAATCGTGCTCCATCTGGACTATCAAGCAGGGTTACTCTCTGCTGGTTGCTCTTGCCTGGATTGAGCAACATGTCATAGGTGGCCGTCACTTGGGTTCCACCTTGGATGCGTGCGAACCTCATTGAAATCTGCCCACGTGGTACGCCTGAACTACTGGAGGCGTGCTGCTTACGCTCAGAGCTGTTTGGGGTGAGGATCTGCTCAACAACAACAGTGTTAGAGCTGTTGCGAACGACCTTGAAGCCGCGATCCTTAAACGCCTTGATCAATGCGTTCTTAGCTGCAGGAAGTGGCTTCTCAGTTACAATTTGTGGCGGCTGTTTAGAGGACACCTGAGCCGATGTTGTCTGACACGCAGCCAACATCACTGTTGCGACAAGAATAGTGAAAAGCTTTTTCATAGAATACTCCGTTTGTTTGATCCACCGCTGAGCGATGGGAGATCTGAACTTGAATGCGTTTGTTTTGGGGTGTTTAGGTGCTGGCCTCAGCTTTTAACTTTGAAGAGCAGAACCGCGTGCTTGCGCTCTGTTCCAAACCTTTGAGCATCTTGCTGAAGGTCTCTGAGAGAGTGGCTCGCTGGTCTGCGTTCAGGTTCTTCAGCAATGCTTCAGCCGTTTGTGTACGGGCCTGTCCGAGTTCAACTGCTCTTCGCTTGCCTTCAAACGTCAAACCAACCTTGACGTTTCGCCCTTGGCGTTTCACGCGCTTTACCAGTTGCTTTTTCTCCAAGCGATCGATCACGCGCACGGTTGCTGAATGGCTAAGCTGGATCTGATCCGCGATAGAGCCGAGGGAAGGGGCCACACTTTTGTTGAGAAGCATCAACACTGCTACAGAACTGACTGGAAGACCACCATATTCCTTCGTACAGGTATCTTCCAAAGTCGTACTGATTGCAGATAGCTGATCAGCTAAATAATTGGTTTGCATAACAAAACTCCGATTTCGCGTATAAAAATGAAGATCTGATTGGTTTCTGAGACCTTGATCAGATCGGCTCATTTCTTCCGTCGCAAAAGCGGGGAGTTCGCTGACAAGGATCGTTTTGCTGGTGGGGTATCGCCCACCGAAGCGCTTGCGCGTAGGTAGAGCTGAAGGCGCATCTAGCGGATTCAGCTCGTGTCCTGCACGAAGTGATTTTGGGCCGGATCTGCCGGCGCAAAACTCACGCAGGAAGGATGGGGAGACCAGCAAAGCGAGAAGCGCGAGCGCCCATGTCCTTGTCAGCGAACTGGGGCGAAGCCCCTTTCTGAACCTCGGCCTACTCATTGAGGTTCGCTTTGTTCAGCAGGCCAAAAACCGATTTGTGAAGGTGCAGCTCTCCGCGTTCGGCCTTGGCGAGACAGCCGCGCAAAAACCCGCCATATGAGTTGATTGGCGTTGCTGGATCTGTCCCTTTGCGCTCTGCCACGATGATTATCGTTGCAGCAGCTGTATCTCCAACCACAGAACAAGCCTGCTTCCAGGCTGACTGCGAGATCCCGAGATAGGTTGCCGCTTGCTCAGCGGCAGTAACAATAGCTGACCAGTCAGCTTCATTTGTTCGCTGTGCATTCCTGATCATCTCTTGCAAGATTGGACTGGCACAGGCGAGAACTTGCTTGAGGGTAATGTGCTCGATGCCCGAAGCAACGCCTTGCGTGTTTGCTTTACCTGCAGGAGGTGAGGGCAGGGGGCTTTGCTGGATCTCGACAATCTCAAGTTCCAGTTGACTGGCTCTGGCCTCGCTCCCACACTTGATTTTTTCAAGAGCCCTTTCCGCGTGAGCGGAACCACATGAATTTAAGTCATTGCCGTGAGGCAATGGCCGCCTGTGCGCAGCATTACTTCTTTCGTTAGAAAGTGTTTGGTTTGTATTGTTTGTATTTATGTGTCGGAACTCTGTTTCCGACCTGCCGGAAGTTTTCTTCCGACCGGAGCATATTTGAGTATCGGATTCCGATGCTGGTTCTTGCTCACTCAGGTCAGCTGATGCCTGCTCATTCACTTCATGAAACTCAGCTATCAGCTGCAGCATCTGCTTACTCCATTGCAGCAGCTGAGTGATGGTCAAACGTGCCTCAATCCGGCGGGGCAATGATGTGATCAGCTTTTGAGCTTCTCCTGCAGCTGGATGTTCCGGACGCAATGTCAGTTGCTCTCTCAAAACCCGCTTATGGAGGAGGAGCGTTGTCTTTTGCTGTTTCCAGACACGAGCGCGTTGTTCCAGCTCTTGCGCCATGCAGTACAGGCGCTCATAGCTTGCTGCCAGCGGCGCAAGGTTGACACCAAAAGCTTGAACCAGTTCGCCGTCTGCAGAGCGATGACCGAAACGACGCAGATTGCCGCTATCATGCCAGCACACCAGACCGGCGCGATTCAATGCTCGCTCAATGTTGAGAACCTGGCGTTCGCTGATCACCCGTTTGTTGGCGGTCGCACTCACGGTCAAATACACAATCGGATTACTGCCACACTGCCAGTCCTGGTCGCGTGTGTAACCAACCAGAAACTCCAGGTGCGCGACTTGTGTTGCAGTCAAACCAAGTTCGCGCTGCAACTTCTTCACAAGTGACAGCACATCCCATTTGGATACTGCGACCGGTAATCCAGAAAAACTTCTGGCCGCAACTTCTGCACTCTCGTTCTGTTGGCGCGATGTATTGCCAACACCAAAATCTGCCGTGGGCTCATCGAGCATAAAGGCATCAATAAACATTCCAAAATTCCGCATCAAAAGGATGCTCAGGAACCAAATTGAGAGTGCAAAATCCCGTTCGCAAAAAAATTGCGTTCTGCACTCTTGCAATTTCTGGGAGGACAACATAAAAATTTAGGTGCTAAACTTAATTTTATATTGTTCTCCCTGGTTGCTCCTGGCTTCCAGGGTTTACTTTTTTAAGGCCTCAAATCGCCTTTCTATTTTAATTCACGCAGCCCGAACTCTAATCCGATATCCAAGGTGCGTTTTGATCGAATTTGCATAGAATTGTTACAAACGCCCACTCCCCCAAAAAAGTAAAAGTTTAACTAAATCGCATGTTACGCACATGTTAGGTAAGTAAATTCATCAATTTTTCTATTTCATGTGATCACCACTTAATCCAACCAAGATTATTGATAATCAATAAGTTAGATATACTGTTAACCGTCTTAAAACTACTTGTGAACAAATGCGGAACTAAGACAAGTTTCATTGAGCGCAACCTTAGGTTACTATAAAATAAGTCCAGTAGAGGACTAATCAAATGCGCAATCTTTTCAGACATATAGCTATCGATTTGAACTGGTTTATTTCCTGGAGCATCATTGCTACTGCAGCCCATATTGCTTTGTTCTGGGTCGCCATGCCGATTACTTGGTCCATCAACACGTTTGCTGATCTGCCGTTTCAGATCCCCGAAGAATCTACCCT
>NZ_LMCJ01000034.1:0-571 GCF_001623085.1 Pseudovibrio sp. W74 | reverse complement strand
CCCCCACCCTCTGTTGGAGTAAACACATAAATAGAACCAGATTGATCACCCATGTCATCGTCGTAATGCGCACTGACGGCAATGACACCCGAATTATTGATTACACTTTGATCACCAAATATATCTGCGCCTGCTCCATCTGAAGCTACTAGTTTGGTTTCAACATACCCATCACCATCAGGTGTATAGACATAAACAGCACCAGCCCTTGTACCCTTATCATCGTCACCGGGAGTTCCAACGACGACAACTCCATGGTCATTCATCTGCACACTAACACCAAAGTGATCATCCTTGTCCCCATCTGGTGCAACAAGTTTAGAAGCAGCTCCCTCTCCATTGATCTCGTGGAACTCACCATAAGAATAGATCACTGGCGGAGTTTCTGTTGTCTCATAGATTGTTCCATCTAAACCAATATAACTATCATCATCATTAGGTGTAAAAACATACGCAGAACCGGATTGATCACCCATGTCATCATCAAGATGCGCACCAACTGTGACGACACCATCTTCATTGATTGAGATTGACCTTCCAAAACTATCTCCTGTCACACCATCAGGAGCTG
>NZ_LMCJ01000033.1:0-397 GCF_001623085.1 Pseudovibrio sp. W74 | reverse complement strand
GCCTACGACAAACTGACGGTCGCTCCGCCAGCAGCCCGTTACGTAGGCATAGGTTCAGAATATGGGAGGATTTCAGAAGGGGAATAAGTTTTTTGAGACAGTCTTTGCCCCACCCATCAATGTCATCCCGGGCGAAGACCCGGGACCCATACCCCCAGTATTAGAGATTGGCCAAACGCGTTGGTGAAAAAGCAAGGCAATGGGTTATGGATCCCGGCTCAAAGGCCGGGAAGACACCGGGGGAAGCCGCTTTTCCGCATGCATATAACAAACATCAGCCCGGAACAGCATCCCCCTCTGTGCATACTCATGAAAATCAACCGAAAACTACGCCAACCACCTTCTCTTCACGCAATTCACCCATCGCCGTCCTCCCGGACAAGCAATGCGCAGATCC
>NZ_LMCJ01000032.1:0-1280 GCF_001623085.1 Pseudovibrio sp. W74 | reverse complement strand
CCCCATTTGATGAGAATGGGCCACAGCCCCAGACCCCAGTCTGCGACAGCGTACCAACACAACTGCAACTTGCATGCTAAAGTGAGAAAGTAGAAGAAAAGAACGCTCCAGTTCAGCCTCACCCCATTGAAATAACAAAGGAAAATAGATCGGAAGCGTTCGTAAACTTGGCCTGGCTGCAGAGCATCAAGTTAAATGCCGCTGCGTAAAATTGAGCCAAAGATGGCTTAAAACTCTAACGCTCGAGATAAGTATCTGATAAATATAAGAAAACAGCGAGCCAATTTTGGCCCAATCCTGACCAACAATCGCCCGTCCCTGAAATATAAAGGAAAATCAGGATAGCCCCTCAAAGGCAAAGCGCTATTTGAGCCGCATGAGAGACCCTTCGCGCCCTAAATGCCCTTCAAATCAGTTTCTTCGAGAAGCGCAATTGTCGGCCCCTGCCAGCGAAAAATAGCCTTCCGATAAAGATCGCTCAGCATTCTGCCTGACATGCAATCTGTTTGAAGCTGGCAGCTCTGATTGCCGCTACTCATTTTCCAGCTTTTCGCAGGGATCATTTTGCTCCTGATCTGGCGCTTTATGCATACCCTTCTACTTTTCACTACCTTCGAACGCCTATAAGCCCAAGACTTGCCCCTGTTAGGCTTTCTTGTATGTATGTGGGCAAGCAACTTGAAACTGAGATCTTGCAAGAGCTGACACTCGCAGCAAGTTGTCCCACCTACTCCAACTTCACTTATTTTTTCTGCACCAACGTTGGCTGCTAGCTCTCCCGAGCAGTTTTCAGCGTCTGCCAATGAGGCTGAATATAACGGCAGATGGTACTCAAATCAAGCGCCTCTCCGGCTGGAGAGACCTCAATAACCCAGTCCCGCATCGCACTGGCGAGCTCATTCAGTGTATTTGGGAGGCCTTGCGTAAACAGACGGATACAAGGTGGTGTCCACATCCCTTTCCAGTCGTACTTCGGTTCACGCCCACCCCGATTAGCACTCCAGCCACCACGCTGGCCAAGAGCATGCTTTTTTCAAAGCGATTAAGATCAGTTGCTGGAATCCAAAGTTCGTTGGGTTACACTGCCAGGCCTTGCCTTGTGCAGGCGATATAAAGCAGTTCGGCACCTTTCTTGCGCAAAGGGATCACGCGGTGTACAAGGCAGCCAGGTACTGGCACCCCCGCGTTATCGTCAGTTCGATGATGCACGAAGTCGTGCGACCAAGTATGGTCGCAATACTCAAGACAGAAGCGGACACACGATCCATCATTGAGCCCGA
>NZ_LMCJ01000031.1:0-1311 GCF_001623085.1 Pseudovibrio sp. W74 | reverse complement strand
CCGAGCACCGAGCACCGAGCACCGAGCACCGAGCACCGAGCACCGAGCACGAATGATCGCAATGCTACGCAAAGACAAGCTTATGAGTAAAGAAAGATCCTCAGAGGGGGATAACTTTTATTAGCGGATGCGAGCGCAACATCTGAAAAACCGGGCATAAAAAATAAGGCGAATTCCACGGGGTAAACATATGCCCGCTAGGCGGTTCTATGATAGAACCTCCCCCGTTCAAAATTAAATGCATGCGGTGCAAAAGCCAGACACAAAACCACTCAATAAGAACCACGAGCAACGCACATTTCGCGCAAATAACGCAAATCTGCACAAAAGAACGCAAACCTTAAAATCAGCACGATCAGTTATTCAGAGCCCCACGTGATCAGACACACTTAAGCTGCAACAAACCCAATCTCTTTCTGCAGCTTCTTGGTCAGCTTCCTCGCAATAATGCTATGCGCCTCGCGAACATAATCCTTGATGTCTTCATCAGCCATCGCCTGCGCAGTCTCAATCTGAACCCACTTCGCCCGAGCCAGATAAGGCGCCGGAATAACGCACTCCTGTTCCGTCAGAATCTGATAGGAAAGCTCCGAACACTTAAAGCTGATCTTGATCCCTTCCATCTCAGGCCGGTCCTCTCCCCAGTTAGAACAGATCGCAAAGATCTTCCCTCCAACCTTCCAAACCGAAGCATTCCCCCACTGAATGACATTGCTCGTCCCAACCAATGACTTGCAATAATTATCAAACTCATCCCGCGTCAATGTAGTCTCTCCCTAGCAATCAATAAAAGGCATCAAACACAGCCAATAACTGCAACGAAGATAACACAATCAAAATCCAATTCGGTACCCGTTCAACTAACTTTCAGATTTGGCTACCGGTAAAGAGTAAGTGCCGCACACGCTCTCTCTTATTTACCCCAGGTAGTGCAAGAATAGTTCCATCTCTTTTATAGTCAGCAAACAGTGTAGAGCAGTTACGGGTGCTATCCCATCTATCCCATCTATCCCATCTATCCCATCTATCTCATCCTTACGCAGAATGGCCTTCCGCATTACCTTCGAAAGCGTAGCAATCATAGCGGCACAAATTCGAGTGAAAATACCGCCAACGAACGCAGCTAGGAGCGCACCGCCGTTCCGACAGCGTGGTGCAGTTACGGATTCAATCCCGCCGATTACATCCTGATGCACAACTGCCCCCGCATTACCTTCGCAAGTGCAGCAGGCGTGGAGACACAATACGTGTGCATATGCCAGCAAACGCAGATAGCCGCGCAAAGCCATCCCAGTTGCGGTTTAGTTCACT
>NZ_LMCJ01000030.1:0-230 GCF_001623085.1 Pseudovibrio sp. W74 | reverse complement strand
GACGAGATCATGGTGCAGGCCATTGATCACACCGTCATCATTCCTCGTGATATCCAGTCCGGTCAGCCAGCTGGTCAGCGCGTGCACACTCCGTTCAAGTTCACCTGCTCCATGAATAAGTCCATCCCGCTGCTTTATAATGCGCTGGTTTCCGGTGAGATGCTGCCTAAGTGTGAAGTCAAATGGTACCGCACCAATTCTTCCGGCAAGCAGGAGCATTTCTTCACCAC
>NZ_LMCJ01000029.1:0-3243 GCF_001623085.1 Pseudovibrio sp. W74 | reverse complement strand
TTTGGAAATCATCATGCCTGACACGCTGTCAGGGTATTCATGAACACCTATTGTCTTATGAAAATGTTTAAGCGGAGACTGGGTTAAGACAGTCCCGTCTTTGTTGATAATGAGATCACAAACGGGCAGGTTTGCGTTAATTGACCGACTTACCCGCGTAATATTGTTCGGCATCTCACCGCAGACGAGATAGGTCAGAAACGCGGTCAGTTCGCAATGGTCGGTGAGGTTTGCTGCTGCTTCAAGTGGCTCAATCTGGTATTTTTCAAAGCCAGAGAGCAACGTTTTAGTGTTCTTGCTCAGCCCCTCATAAGTCTTGGCCTCCACCACCACAAACCAGTGCATGGAGTAGGCCCGTTTATAGAGTTCCTTTTCCGCGTTACCGATCTCGCGCAAGGCTGGTGACGGCCATTCAGCATCAAAAGAGATATCTTTAAGGCGCTTGACGGCTACAAATCGGAAAGTACATCCAGTTGCACCAATTTGATGCAGGATGTTGGTGCGCTGATTGGCAAGCGAAGACAGCTCGTCAAAGTTCATGGTGTCGTAAGACATGCCGCGCAGACGAAACACACGAAACAGTGTGCCATCCTTCATGACTACGGTTGAGCGGTCTTCCAGTAAGTGGTCAAAGTCCAGCTCATCTGCCAGCCAGTCTTGTTCAAACTCACCACCATCATTGGCCCGCAGCAGTTTGTTGGCGTACATGGCTGCGCCACCAGCAACGCCCAATGTTGCAACAGTTGAAAGAATGATGCTCATTTTCCCTTGCCTTTTTTCGCCTTAGCCGTAGAGCCGCCAGCCACAAGGCAGCGCTCTTTCTTGCCTTTGAAGAAGGTGTGAGGCAGCAGCAGTGTCGCCTCACAATGAGCGTCCTTACGCCGAAGTGTGATCGTGAACACCAGAGCAGGAGGAATGGCAAAAATGCAGAGCAGCATGACAACCGGCGGATCAATCACCAAGGTTAAGATAGCGCCCACAAAGAACACTCCACCCAACGCAAACGCCGCAAACAAGGGCGGCATGCCAAAGATGGTTGAGGGAGATTGTAGATGCCGATAAACGCCGTTCTGCACTCGCATACCACTCTCCCTAGGCTAGATTAACAAGGGCGCGGATAGCCGTTGGGGCGGCTACAATGATGATAGCTGCGATGACGTAGTTGACCAGTCTCTCCCAGCGCATGCTGCCAAACATGGCCGAGTAAGCACCGAAGGCCACAACACCAAGTCCGACGACGACAGCACCGATCTGAACCATGCCGCTTTCAAGGAAGCCAAAGGTTGTGACAACTGGGCTCGCCCACTCAGCACCTGCGTAAGCTATGGCTGGATTCAGGAGCAGAACAGCGAAGAGAAAGAGTTTGACCTCACGGGTGAGGAGCGTCTTGGAATTTCGAGATGAAAGCATGACAAACCTATTTGATCATGATGAGATAGAAAGCCCCAACGGCGAACCAGTTGAGAGCGGTTAGGAGAACAAAAGGCCACTTAAGGCCTCTGACTTTGGATGTGAGGGTTCCAAGTTCTGAGGAGAACTGAGCTTGCTGCTTCAGCAGATTTTCAACGGAGCTGGCTTCTGCGTCCTGACGCAATTGCCCGAGAGTTGAGCTCAGACCGGAAAGCTCACTCTGCAAGCTTTCAGAAAGCGTCTTTGCCACCTCAGGCAGCAACGCTTTGAGCTTTTCACGCTCTTCGCCTTGCTGTGAGTTGGTGTCCTCAAGCAGGTTCAGCAGATCCTCAACAAGCACACCAAACATTGTATGGAGTAACCAGATCGGATCGTCAGAGCCCACGCTGCGCCCGTTATGCTTCTTGGCGATGAGTGCCTGAACGTCTTCAAGGGTTGAGATCTGCAGATCTTTAGCATCTGGCTCGCTCTCATCCATGAAATCGAAATTTGGCTGGCTGTCATCATTTGCAGCTGAAGCTTCAGTGGTCATCACATCCTCACTTCAGGCTTACAAATTCATGGTTTCAAGCTGGGAAAACACATCGTTTTGAACCATCTTGAGACGTTGGCGAGACATAAGCCCGAAGGCCTCGTCATTGATTGCTTCGCTGAAGGTCTTCCTTTTTTCGATCATTTGCTGAATGTCGAAGTTGAAAGAGCTTCCAGTACGCTGTTTGAGCGTAGGCACTGCGTAAATGCGTTCAATGTTGTCCTTGAAGACCTTCATCTCTTCGAAGGGTTTGTCGTTCTTCGCTGCAAGACCGGAGTATTCATTCTTCCAGATGATAATCTTCTGCTTGGGGAACACCTTGAAGATCTTCTCGACACAGGAGATTGTTGCATCAATCGCCCCTCCCCCACTGACAACCGTGTGAATGGCAACTTCACATTCGCTCTCGTGCAGCAGATCCAGCACACCGTTTTCGTCCAGATACTTGAGCATCGGTAAGAAGGTGGTTGCACCGGTGTCGATGACGAAGTGCGTTTCGTCCTCAGCTTCCAAAATGCCTTCAACGATCTGATCAAAGCTGCGATGATCGATCTCTCCGTTATCCATCATGCGGATAAGGTTACAATTGAGGGCTTTGTAAGAATGCAATGTGGGATTTACTGGGTCCGTATCAATTGCAATCAGTTTTCTTTCTTTGTGTCTTAAGAACTCTGAAAGACAAAGCGATACGAAACTCTTACCGGCTCCGCCTTTTCCTTGCAGGACTATATTTACGTACTTCATGATTACTCAATTCAGCTAGTCGTAGTTGGGAATTTCGTCGGCCATTTGGAACCGGCCATTGCCTTCAGGTTGCGATGTCAGGAGCGGGCCTTTTGTTGGAGACGCCCGCTCCTGCTCTGCTTGGGGTGGGGGTGCAATGGCACCTCCTGAAGGCGAATTAGGCCTAGGGTTCAAAGCCTTAGCCGCACATTTATAGAAGGTTTGTATCGACATAGTGATCTTTCCTTTTTGGGAAAGGGCCTCAAAGATCCTACGTTTAGATACACCTCTCCCGATCTCAGCCTCGACATGCGCACGCACAAGTTGAAACTCAGTTCGGGCATCTCCCCACGGAAGTGCCATTGCTCGTTTACCCGCGCATCACGCGGGTATCCCTGATGTTTAATATTTGGATAAAGGGCTTAGACACAGTTCGACTCATCGCATTCCATGCGGAAATGCGTTAAGTCTCACGCCATTCGAGACATGAGAGATGACTGCGACTAAAATTAGAAGTTGTAGTTCTCCTTATGCGAGTGCCAAGACTGTTTTGGTACTTGCTAGGCCCCGGTGGTTAT
>NZ_LMCJ01000028.1:5313-28722 GCF_001623085.1 Pseudovibrio sp. W74 | reverse complement strand
AGCCCAACCCAGCCTACGACAAACTGACGGTCGCTCCGCCAGCAGCCCGTTACGTAGGCATGGGATTAGTATGGGCATGATTTGAGGCTGGGGGGATAAGTTTTTTGATTGAGTTGGTGGCATCTGCTCGGCTTTTTCTTCTAAAATCGAGAAGGTGGTGCCTTTGGCTCTGGGTACCGGATCTCCACTCCGTTCCGTCCGGCATGACGGCGGTGGTCCAAGCGAACCTGACAGCTCATCCTCAGCCGTCTTCCCGCACTTGATGCGGGATCCAGCGAATGCAGGCGAAACAGCTTCGATACTAATGCTTTGGCAAAGCTCTATCGCTCATGCGTTTTCCAACTTTGCCTGCCCTCCTCTTGAGAACCCAAGTCGATTGGTGCAAATCTTAAATGATTGAAATGCCGCCCGTGTTTTAAGGAATTCAACTTGATGCGGATATTTTTGGAGCCACTCTTCCAGCTGTTCCTTTGTAACTTCCGAGAACGCGCCAACGTAGATTTCTTTAAGTGCTCCAACATCTTTAAATGGATAAAAGGAAGGCGGATTTTCCGCCTCATTTTCGGTTAAACCAACAGGTAGCCGCATTTCCTGCTCATAGGACCAATCTCTAAATTTGGTTTCAAGCAAGATATTGAGAAAATTATTAATTTTTGTTTGTGGCTGATTAGGTCGATTAGGAAGGTCATCTTTCTCTAAGGCAATACGTTCATTGATGTATTCTATTTCGCTTAAATTTCTCAATGTCTCTTGTTTCGCTTCAAAGCCAAGACATACACCACGGTTACTATCTCCATAGTGGCCCCACATGACAGGGTTTTGCCATGACCTGCTAAAACAGATGATGCCTTGTTTTCTACTTTGCTCTTTTCTTACCCATTCGAAGAGTTTTCTCATTTCACAATTCGATAGGTTGTGGCTGCGAAACTCAAAGATATCATTGAGGGCGTTTAGACGGGAAACTTTCAGGTGTTGATTTTCTAAATTGTCTTTGAGGAAGTCAATTTTCCGACCATTAGAATCATAACCTTCGACCGACATATAGTAATAAATCATCATGGTTTGAGCCTTTGAAAGGACTTGCAATACGTAGTTAGCATATATGTAAATTGCTTTGGCCGCATCCGAGCTTTCTTAGTCTATGAAAGCTATGAAGCCTTATGTTTCCAATCTCTGATGCATTGCCAAGATCATCCACCAGGCATCCCTCCCCGCACCCCGTGCATGGCTATTATGCGTTGGGGGGATGGTGTTTTTGACGATATTCCCGTATAAGCGCGTCAAAAGGGAGACAAAAACCGCTCAAATTTTAGCGGTGTCCTGGCTGAATAGCTCTTGTCCTTGAGCAGGAAACCTCTTGGTTTCACACGGACTTCACAGTGCGTGCCTAGGATTTGCCCACTACTTTAAAACAGTACCAAGAATCCCATTGGAGGTGCTACTTGCATTCGTCCTCGAAGGCGCACGCGCCCGAAAAGACTGGCTTTACAGCCAATACTATTAAGGTTGAGCTCCTCTCCGGGCTTACCGTTGCTCTTGCTCTGGTTCCAGAAGCTGTTGCATTCGCATTTGTTGCTCAGGTTGAACCGCTTGTAGGTCTGTACGCGGCCTTCATCGTCGGCATTATTACTGCTGTTTTCGGTGGTCGTCCGGGCATGATCTCTGGTGCAACCGGCGCGCTTGCCGTTGTTATGGTCTCACTCGTGGTGACCTACGGCGTGGAATACCTGTTTGCGACCGTTGTGCTGATGGGCATCCTTCAGCTGATCTTCGGCGTTATGCGCTGGGGTAAGTTCATCCGCATGGTGCCGCATCCAGTTATGCTTGGGTTTGTGAACGGCCTTGCGATCGTGATCTTTCTTGCGCAGATGGGCCAGTTCCAGACCGTTGATGAAGTGACTGGCACAGCAAGCTGGCTTGCAGGCATGGACCTGACGTTGATGCTTGGTCTTGTTGCATTGACCATGGCTGTAATCTGGTATCTGCCAAAGCTGACCAACGCTATTCCTGCTCCACTGGCAGCTATTGTTGTTGTTTCTGTGATCGTGATTGGCCTTGGGCTTAACGTTCAGACCGTTGGTGATCTGGCTCCGATTTCTGGTGGCCTGCCTGAATTCCACATCCCGATGGTTCCGCTGAACCTTGAGACGCTACAGATCATCCTGCCATACTCCATTATTCTTGCTGCAATCGGCCTGATTGAAAGCCTTTTGACGCTGAACCTTGTTTCTGAAATGACAGATACACGCGGTGGCGCCTCCAAAGAGTGTCTTGCTCAGGGTGCTGCAAACGTTGTGACTGGCTTCTTCGGCGGCATGGGTGGTTGTGCGATGATTGGTCAGTCCATGATCAATGTGAAATCCGGTGGCCGGACACGCCTTGCAGGTATTGCTGCTGCGCTGTTTTTGCTCAGCTTCATTCTGTTTGCGTCTTCACTGATTGAACAGATTCCGCTGGCAGCGCTGGTTGGTGTGATGTTCATGGTGGTGATTGGTACCTTTGCGTGGAACACCTTCAAGATCCTGCACAAGATTCCACGAACTGATGCGATTGTTATTGCGCTGGTGACTGGTGTGACTGTGTATTCTGACCTTGCTGTTGCTGTTGTGGTTGGCGTGATTGTTTCTGCGCTTGCTTATGCATGGAACGCATCCAAGCGTATTGATGCACACACAACAACCAACTCTGAAGGCCAGAAGATCTACAAGCTGGAAGGCCCGCTGTTCTTCGGTTCTGCTGCTGGTTTCCAGGAGATCTTTGATCCTCAGTCTGACCCGGATGACGTGATTGTTGACTTCATCAATTCCCGCGTGGTGGACCATTCCGGTTTGCAGGCAATTGATGCATTGGCAACGCGCTATGAGCAGGTTGGCAAGACCTTGCATCTGCGTCACTTATCTCCGGATTGTAAAGACCTGCTGCACAAAGCTGGCAGCATGGTTGAGGTCGCCGTTCTGGAAGATCCGCATTACGGCATTGCAGTCGATTATGATGCAGAGATGCAAGAGACCAAGCCAGCCACAAGCTGATGCAGGTTTCCTAAGCTGATACAGAAAAGGCGGAGCACGATGGCTCCGCCTTTTTTATTCGCTCAAGCGGGTTGGTTTATCCGCGCTGGCCTTGTCCCTTGCCGTAACCATGACCGTGGCCACCTTTGCGGTCCTTCTGGCCTTTGCGCCAGTCTTTCTTCATCTTCGTGAAGTCTGCGGAGGTGATGACACCATCGTTATTACGGTCCATGCGTTTCATCATCTGAGCAGTTGGAGCAAAGAACTCTTCCTGTGTGACTTTCAGGTCGCCGTTAGCATCCAGACGCTGGAAGGAACGAACGTACATCGGCTCTTTGAATTCAGCTGCGATGGTTCTGAAACCAGCCAGATCAACCGGGCCATTTGCGAAGAGCTGGTCAGCGAGTTTGCTCAGTTCATCCTTGGAGATCTGGCCGTTCTTGTCCAGATCAACCTTGGCGAACATTGCGCCCATCATTTCGCCGCGCATGCCTTTGCCGCCATGCTTGCCAAAGCCCATCATGCCCTGATCGCGTGGACTATCATCCCAGCCACCTTTGCCTTGTTTGCCGCCTAGCTTACCGTCGCGGGGGCCTTTCTGCCAGCCGTCCTTGCCTTGTTTGCCATCACGTGGGCCATCGCCCCAGCTGCCTTTGCCGCCCTTGCCGTCCTGCATCTTGGCCATACGGTCGCCCATGCGCTTTTTCATCTTGTCCATGCGCGCAGTCATGCGTTCTGCCTGATCAAGGAACTCTTCGCGGGTCACCTGACCGTCGCCGTTGCTGTCAAAGCGCTGGAAGATGCGGACTGAACGGTCCTTGCTGCGCTCGGATGAACGATCTGCTGCAAAGACTTTCCATTCTTCCAGAGTGATTGCGCCGTCACCAGCTGTGTCTGCTTTTGCAAAGTCTGCTTTGCGTTTTGCTTCAATCTCAGCAGTGGTGACTGAGCCGTCCTTGTTTGCGTCAAAATTTGTAAAAAACTGGGAAGACATCTTCTTACCAAAGCTTCCGCCAAAACCTGGAGCAGCCATGGCAGGAGACAGAGCGGTACCAGCAATCAATGCAGCTACAGAGCCAGCCATAATCGTTTTGAAATTCATCATGTCGTGTTCTCCTAAAAATCAAAGCCTAAAACGAGGGGAAGGTTTGTGTGAGTGTGCTTCGATAAACAGAAGGTAGGCGCGAACTGTCGCAAAACTACACCAGAAAACACGCTGTTTTGTCACAGTATTTGCCAGAATATCGGGTTGGGACAGTTTGATACATTTTTGGGTCCTGAGAACCTTTCGCAGGCCCCGGGAATACGGCATAAGTTAGGCATCGCATACTATATGGTCTTTCACAGGTAATGGGAGACGAGACTCACAGCGAGGATGCATGTCTCAGAGTACAGCACATATTCTTATCGTCGATGATCATCGGGATATCCGGGAAAGCCTTGCCCGGTATCTGACGAAGAATAATATGCGTACGACCGTGGCAGAAAGTGCAGCTGCTGCACGTAAGTCTCTGAGAAACTCCTCCATTGATCTTGTAGTGCTGGACATCATGATGCCGGGTGAAGACGGTTTGTCACTCTGCCGGCATCTGGTGGAGACCAATCAGGCCCCTGTGATCCTGCTGACAGCGATGGCTGAAGATACAGACCGCGTTGTGGGCCTAGAGATTGGTGCAGATGATTATGTGACCAAGCCCTTCAATCCGCGTGAGCTGCTGGCTCGCATCCGCGCTGTGCTGCGCCGTGCCACCAGTGTTCCGCGGGAACGTGACCCTATCGATACAGAAAAACTGGCGTTTAACGGCTGGGTTCTGGATACAGCACGGCGTGAACTGATTGATCCGGAAGATGTGAGCGTGCCTCTGTCCTCCGGTGAGTTTCAGTTGCTGCTGGCGTTTTTGAAGCGGCCCCGTGTGGTGCTGTCACGCGAGCAACTGCTAGATCTGACCTCTGGTCGGTCACTGGGAGTGTTTGACCGGTCTATCGACAATCAGGTTTCCCGCTTGCGCCGGAAAATCGAGATTGATCCCAAAAATCCGGAGTTGATCAAAACTGTCTGGGGGGGCGGTTACACCTTTACCGGTGAAGTCAAAGAAGTCACCCAATGAAATTTCTCAGATACCTGATCCCCCGCCGTCTTGCTCCCCAGCTCATCTTGCTGCTGCTGGCTGCGCTTATCTTTTCGCAGGTCGTCAGTTTTGTTCTGCTTGGACGAGAGCGTCAGGTGGCGCTTGCCAATCTTGCCCGCGACAATGCCTTGTGGCGTACTGCCAATGTGGTGAAGCTGCTGGAAGCCACGCCGCCGCGCTTGCAGAAGCAGGTTCTGCGTACGGTCTCGAACACACGCACGCGCTTTTCGATTGGAGACACTCCGGTCGTCGCCGAAACGGGTGGTGATGAAAGCATGGAAGCTCGGCTTGCCGACTACCTGAAGCGCAAGCTGGATCATGACCGACAGGCCCGTGTTGCCGTTATCTACAATGAGCGTTTTCAAGAAGAGAAGTGGCGTGAGCGATCCTCTCCGCCTCCAGAAGGACGTGACCGGTCTTCTCATGGTTCCATGCAGGCGATGCATGACCGCCGCGATGATTATTTTAAAAAATACCGCTGGTTTTCTCTCAAGGGCGTCCAGCTCTTTGCTGCCATTGAGCTGAAGAACGGCCAGTGGCTGAACATCGAGAGCAACTTCCGGCTTCCGAAGCCCTCGTTTGTACCGATATTGCTGCCGATCATCATTATGGCCTTGCTGACCATTTTGATCATCTGGGTCTCTGTGTACCGCCTGACAAAGCCGCTTCGAACACTGGAAGCAGCTGCCAATGATCTTGGCCGTGGTGCCGATGTGAAGCCGCTGAAAGAAGCAGGTCCTGCTGAAGTGCAGGCTGTGACGCGCTCGTTCAACCAGATGCAGGAGCGATTGACGCGGTTTATCTCTGACCGTACCCGTATGCTGGCGGCGATCAGCCATGATTTGCGTACCCCGATCACCTCGCTACGTATTCGTGCCGAGTTTATTGATGATGATGAAGACCGGGAACGCATGATCGCCACGCTGGATGAAATGCAGGCCATGGTGGAGGAGACGCTGGCCTTTACCCGTGAAGATTCCAAGCAGGAAGAGCTGCGTTCTGTCGACCTTGGCGGTTTGCTGGAGAGCATCGCCAATGATCAGGAGGACATGGGCAACCATGTGAACGTAGAGGCTCACGACCGTGTTGTGCTGAAGTGTCGTCCGATGTCTCTTAAACGTGCTTTCCAGAACCTGATTGGCAATGCAATCCGTTATGGCGAGCAGGCTGAGGTTTCGTTCCGAGTTGACGAGGCTCATGCGGAAGTTCGTATTGCAGACAAGGGGCCAGGCATCCCGCAGAACCGCCTTGAAGATGTGTTTGAGCCGTTTGTACGTCTGGAAGAATCCAGAAATGAAGAAACAGGTGGCATCGGTTTGGGCCTTGCGATCACACGCAGCATCATTCATGCGCAAGGCGGTACAATCCGCCTTGAGAATAGCGAGGAAAACGGCCTTGTCGCAATTGTGAGACTGCCGCTTTAAGGCGGCTTATCACCAAGCCTTTTTTCTGGGCCTGTACTTGCCCTTTGGGTTGCCTTTGCCGTTTTCTGTCGACAAACCGTTCCAGCTTTTTTCGAAAAATGTTTTAAGGATTGCCTTACCTTAACACCACCTGATGCCTCACGGTGAGTGTCGTGCGCTCGTCATGGCTCTGCATAACAACAAAAAGCAGAGAACAATGACAAAGCAACAAGCCATAAAGACGGAACCTGGGGTAGACGGAGCGGCTTCAGCAGAAGTACTCGCCAGCAGTTTGGCTAAGAAGGGGTACAAAGCCATCGGCCGTTACTATTCCAAATCGGACTGGAAACGCCTGACACAAACAGAAGCACAACAGCTTATTGCTGCCGGACTGACCGTTTTTACCGTTTACGAAGATGCGAACAATTCAGCTGCACAATTTAGTAGTGAAACGGGAACTGCCCAGGCGCAAGAAGCAATGCGGCAGGCCCAAACCGTGATCCGCCAGCCCAAGGGGACAGCTATCTATTTTGCGGTAGATTATGATGCTTCAGAACAAGACCACGACCAGCATATCCGCCCCTATTTTGAAGCGATCAATCAAGCATTTTCAGAAGCTGGCTCACCCTACAAAGTCGGGGTCTATGCCAATGGCCTGATCAATCAGAAACTTTTAGACGACAAGCTGGTGGACTTTACGTGGCTGAGCCAATCAACCGGGTTTAGAAACTATCAGGAATTTAAGGATTCCAACAAATGGAACATCCTACAAGGCCCGCCAGTTCGTATCTCAGGAACTGACTTCGACAGTGATACAATGAACCTGTCCCAAGGCAGCTTCGGAGGTTTCACACACCTCGTGCCGCAGGCCGACACCTGAGCTTCACTCTGGGTTTAGAGCATGGTGCGCTTATCTACATTCACGCACCATGCTCTAAATCTCTATTTGCAGGCGTATTCCCGAAAACCGGAGCTACTTTTCGGGAATACACTCAAACTATGTGTTTTAAGCAGAAACGCCGAATTTGGCTTTTGCTTCCAAACGGCGTTGGTGCAGCACTGGTTCGGTGTAACCGCTTGGCTGGACGCGGCCCTTGAACACCAGATCGCAAGCGGCCTGGAAGGCGACGGAGTTATCGAAGTCCGGTGCCATGTTGTGGTAGGCTGGATCGCCCGCGTTCTGCTCATCCACCACAGCGGCCATCCGCTTCATAATCTCCATCACCTGTTCTTTTGAGCAGACATTGTGATGCAGCCAGTTGGCGATGTGCTGAGAAGAGATGCGGCAGGTGGCGCGGTCTTCCATCAAAGCCACATTATGGATGTCCAGCACCTTGGAACAACCTGTGCCGTGCTCTACCCAGCGGACAACGTAACCAAGGATGCCTTGTGCGTTGTTTTCAACTTCTGACCTGATGTCTTCCGGTGTCCAGTTTGGATTGGTCGCAACCGGAATGGACAGGATGTCATCCAGCTTGGCTGGCTCGCGGCTTGCCAGTTCTTCCTGAACGGCTGGCACACAGACCTGATGGTAATGCATGGCATGCAAAGTTGCTGCGGTTGGAGATGGAACCCATGCGGTGTTGGCGCCCGCTTTTGGATGTCCAATCTTCTGCTCCAGCATGGTGTGCATGAGATCCGGCATGGCCCACATGCCTTTACCGATTTGTGCATGCTCTCTCAAGCCGCAGGCAAGACCGGTATCCACGTTGTGGCTCTCATAAGCGTTGATCCAAGCTGCTTGCTTCATATCCGCCTTGCGGATCATCGGGCCAGCTTCCATGGAGGTATGGATTTCATCACCAGTGCGATCAAGGAAGCCGGTGTTGATGAAGCAGACACGGGCTTTGGCTGCACGAATGCATTCTTTGAGGTTGACCGTGGTACGGCGTTCTTCATCCATAATGCCCATTTTCAGGGTATTGCGCGGCAATTCCAGAACATCTTCAACGCGGCCAAACAGCTCGTTTGCGAAGGTGACTTCTTCCGGGCCATGCATCTTTGGTTTCACGATATAGACCGAACCAGACACAGAGTTCATGTTGCGGGCTGTTGCGCCTGTGCGCAGGCCAATGTCATGCACTGCGCAAAGGGCTGTTACCATGGCGTCCATGATGCCTTCAAAGACCTCATTGCCATCCTCATCAAGGATTGCCGGATTGGTCATCAGGTGTCCGACGTTGCGCACCAACATCAGGGAGCGCCCTTTCAGAGCCAGTGCATCGCCCTGCGCATCTGTATAGTGGCGGTCTGCATTCAAAGTACGGGTGAAGGTTTTTCCGCCCTTGGCGACTTCTTCCTTCAGATCGCCGTTCATCAAGCCCAGCCAGTTGCGGTAGGCCAGCGCTTTGTCTTCCCCATCCACGGCAGCAACAGAGTCTTCGCAGTCCATGATGGTGGAGATGGCAGATTCCAAAATGATGTCGCTGATACCAGCTTTGTCTGCAGCGCCAATCGGACTGGTGCTGTCAAACAGGACATCAAAGTGCAGGCCGTTTTTCTGCAGCAGGATAGAGGTTGGCGCGTCTTTATCGCCCGCATAGCCAACAAACCCGAGAGGATCCTGAAGGCCAGCCATCTCTTCGTTTTCAAGGGTCAGCGCCAGAGAGCCGCCCATAATGGCAAATTCTTTGACATCAGCCCAACTGCCTTCATCCAGTGGCAGAGCTTCATCCAGTTTTTCGCGTGCGTAGGCGATCACTTCTGCGCCGCGCTTCTCATCGTATCCGCCGGCTTGTGGGGTGGTCCCCATTGCATCGGTACCGTAGAGCGCGTCATACAGGGAGCCCCAGCGCGCATTGGCAGCATTGAGGGCGTAGCGCGCATTCATGACTGGTACAACGAGCTGAGGGCCAGCGATCTCTGCGATTTCCGGGTCTACGTTGTCTGTCTCAACTTCAAAGCTGTCCCCTTCTGGCAGGAGGTAGCCAAGCTCTTTGAGGAATGCCTTGTAGCTCTCAAGATCAATGGTGCCGGGATTGGCTTTATGCCAGTCGTCGATCTTGGTCTGGATGTCTTCACGGATTTGAAGCAGCTCGCGGTTCTTCGGTGTCAGATCCTTGATGATCTGCGAAAAGCCCTCCCAGAACTGTTCGGATGACACTCCGGTTCCCGGAAGCGCTTCGTTTTCGATGAAGTTATGGAGCTCCGGTGAAACCTGTAGTGATGCAACACTTACTCTTTGCGACATGGGTCCCCCTCGTATTGTCATTTTTTAGCAGGATATGCCGTCACTTCCTGCCGCTGAGTTTTTCAGATCAAACCCTTGCAAATTCAATCTCAAGTTTCAATGCATCAATTCGTTTCCGGCTCTTTCAAAACACAGGTGATTGAACAACAGGTGTTGGTCCTGCGATCTAATGCTTTGATTTTGGGTGGGTTTGTCTGCACTTCACAATTACATGCCGGGCAAAAGGGCATACTTGACGAAACCTCTACAGCCCTTGCGGAAATTCACCTTGCATTTGATAGGGGGACGGTGAAGGGTGACAGCTCCTTTTCAGCGGTGCCTCCTGCCCGCTCACCGACGGACTTTTTACATGCCTTTTCTCACCCCGCTGTACAGCAGGCCAATGCTGCTTCTGGTGTTGACCACACTCATGTGGAGCGGCAACGCCGTGGCGAGCCAGCTGGCTGTGGGGCATGTTTCGCCTATGGTGATCGTGTTCTTGCGGTGGGGGATTGTGGCTGCGCTCATGAGCCTGATTGCCTGGCGGGATCTTGTCGCCTCCTGGGCGGACATCCGCCCTCACCTGATCAGCATCGCTTTGATGGCCGCGTTCGGATTCTCCGGCTTCAATGGCCTGTTCTATCTGGCAGCTCATAACACCACGGCGGTGAACATGGGCATCTTGCAGGGCTCCATTCCGATGATCGTGGTGATTGGGGCTTACTTTCTATTTGGCGCACGGGTGACGCTTATCCAGTTCATCGGCATTTTGCTGACGTTGCTTGGGGTTTTTGTTGTGGCCAGTCAAGGCAGCATTCAGGTTCTGCTCAACTTGCACATCAACCCGGGTGATGCGCTGATGCTTGTTGCTGCGGTGTTTTACGCAGGCTACACGCTGGCTTTGAGAAACCGACCCAAGGTCCCTGCACTCGCCTTTTTTGCGGTGATGGCCTTTGTGGCGTCGCTGGTGTCACTGCCGATGCTGGCCGTTGAATACAGTCAGGAAACGTTGGTCTGGCCTTCTCTGCAGGGCTGGCTGGTTATTTTATACATCTCTCTTTGCCCATCGTTCCTTGCCCAAATTTTTTACATGCGCGGGGTGGAACTGATTGGTCCTAACCGGGCTGGTGTCTTTGTTAATCTGGTTCCGGTGTTTGCATCGGTGATGGCAATTGTGCTGCTTGGGGAAGTGTTTGCGTTTTATCACGGCGCTGCTTTGGCGCTGGTGCTGGGTGGCATCTGGATTGCAGAGAAATTTGCCTGGGAGAAGCGGGCCAACAAGGCGAAAGCCTGATCCTTTTGCAACAGACAGGTGCATTACTCACAGACTTCAAAGTCTACCATTTCAGTAGACTTTGTTTTTGTGCTAAGTAACGCGAAAGTGTTGTTGTGTCGTGTTCAGCCAACTGTCAGCCAAACATGCGCGCCTCGTAACTATAAGTTTCAGCGTATCCATTTCGGAAATTCAATTCCACTTTCCGGATATGCGCAGTCGTAGATCCAGAGGTTTTGCAGGCAGTGTCCACCGGTCTATCACCCTCAGATATTCCCACTTTCGAAACAGCGGGCATCCCCGCACGTTTTGCAGGCCTCATTAAGGCTGCTCTATCTGAAGGTGGTGAGCTGGTTGCTGCGCGGGCAATCACCGCTCCTGCACCGCACGTGGTGGCTGCAGAGCTGCGGGAGTTTTCCGGTTTTGACAGCAACTTCGGTCTGGTTGCAAAGCGCATGATCGACTACATCAAGGAAGATCGCGGTGCACCAACGACAAAGATTGCCGCAAGCCTTGCCCTGAAGACAATCTGCCAGATCCTGCTCAACCGGATTTCAGTCAGTTACCTGTTGAGTGGCCGCGCACCCCGCATTGATGAACTACGGTTTGTTCTGCATGGCAAGGGCCCCTGGGTGGAGATATTCTTTGACCCTCGCCTTTCGGAAGAGGATTTCGAGCTTAATCCGGATCAGGGTCCTGCGGAGCTGTTTGCGCTATCCATTTGCTTTGAGGAAATCATTCAGGTCTTCCACCGGGAGCTTGGGCGGCGGAAAGTAGCGCCTTCGGTGTTTTATTCCACCGTGGCTGTTTCCATCATATCGCCGTTTCTTGTCTTGCGCCGTCATGGTGCAAAACCATCAGATGTGGCGAGCCTGATTCGTGCCTATCTTGCGAGCCTTGGGAAGAAGATCAATGGCGGGATTGTCTGGCGTCAGCGTCAGCAGGAGGGGCTGACGGAGTATGCTCCGCGGCGCAAAGCGTGCTGCCTGAAGTATGTCTTGCCGTCTAAACCGCATTTGTGCTCCACCTGCTCGCGAAGCACCGAGACAACCTTCTTTGATGAAGTGGATGGGCCTGCGGGCGGCCATTCCTTGCCGGATGGCCGCTGACCCACGGCTTATTTGGTTGCGGTTTGCTTGCCGATATCCGGCAGGGTCACGATGCGGTTTCCACGCAAATCACTGGCACAGATGATGAAGCCCTGCTCTTCCATATGAGTGAGCAGCCAGCGCGCTCTGCCCGGTGAGCGGGTGCCATACGCTTTCGCGATGTCCAGATCTGCCGGGCACGGCTCATCTGCAAAGGCAGCTTTGGCCAGCAGAAGATAGACGCCGCGCATTTCTTCTGGCAGCTGTCCAGCAATCACTTCTGCTTGCTGCCAATCGCCTTCTTCGACTTCTTTTTTATCGACACCAGCACGGGCCACGGAAAGAAACTTACGGAACTTGGCAAGATCCTGAGACTTCAACCGATCAATGCGGCAGCGGACCTGAAAATCCTGATAGAGCTGTGAGACCGGTGCGAAGGCAGCTTCAGGGTCTTCAAGGATCTTGGCAATGATCTCCTGATACTGCTGGTTCTTCTCTTCCAGATTGAAGAGGTCCTCCGGCTCGGCTTCAACAACTTCCTTATGCTGTGCCTGCATGTTGCTGGCGGCTGTTTGTGACAGCTGTAGCATAACGTCTTTTGCAGAAGGCGCGGCCACACGGTTGTTATGTAACACCGGATCATTGTCCGTTGCTGTGAAGATCAGTTCAGCAGCTGTTTCAACTGGCTGGTTTGGCATTGGCATCAGCTTTGGCGAGCCGCCTCGACTGCCCGTGACAACTTCACCAATCACCACCTTTTGTGGTCGGCGGGTCATTGCCGGGCCGAGGGAGATGAACTGTCCGCGCTCAAGGTTACGGAACTGTTCTGCCTGACGCCGGTCCATGCCGAGCAAGTCGGAGGCGCGGGCCATGTCAATATCGAGGAAGGTACGGCCCATCAGGAAGTTGGAGGCTTCCGCAGCCACGTTCTTGGCAAGCTTTGCCAGACGCTGGGTTGCGATGATGCCTGCCAGACCACGCTTACGACCACGACACATGAGGTTGGTCATGGCCATCAGGGAAAGGCGGCGGGCTTCTTCGCCGTAGTCACCAGAGGCGGAAGGCGCAAACAGCTGGGCTTCATCCACGACAACCAGAACCGGATACCAGTACTGGCGGTCGGAATCGAACAGGCCGTTCAGGAAGGCAGCAGCGGCTTTGAGCTGCTTGTCCGGTTCCAGATGCTCCAGGTTGAGAATGACGGAAATGCGGTGCTGGCGCACGCGAGCGGCGATCATGGTGAGTTCGCGATCATTCATGGTCGCCTCAATCACCACATGCCCAAACTCATCTGCCAGCGAGACAAAGTCGCCTTCCGGGTCAATCACCACCTGTTGCACCCATGGCGCGCTTTGCTCCATCAGGCGGCGTAGCAGGTGCGATTTGCCCGAGCCGGAGTTTCCCTGCACGAGTAGTCGCGTTGCAAGCAATTCTTCAAGATCGACAACAGAGGAGGTGCCATTAGGTTTGACACCCATTTCGATGCTGACCGTCATTCAAAATCTCTTGTTGCGCCTCGCAAGAGGCAGGTGATTAACCGGGTATCGGCAATAAACGTTTTTTAAAGTGCGCTGCGGTTCGCTTCTCAGATTTCGACGCTGGCAAGAACCAACGCTTACAAACCCGAAAATGGCATCGACTGCTGCTTGGGAAGTCAGCGCAAAATCTCCGATTCTAGGGAAAATTGCAAAGAAGCTGTTTCGCTTTCGCGTTCTTTCCCACAGAGCCCAAAGGGTCTTTCAAATCAGAGCAGCTTCTTTTGGGAAGCCGAGAGAGGCAATGCCACATCTGGGCGAGACTGGCAATTGGATATGCCCGATTTCCAAGGGCATGACCTTCAGAATTGAGAATTGCCCAGTAAATGACCAGATTGCAACTTAGTTACAGTTGAGTTTACGAGCTTGGACCTGCATTATGGAAGAGGGTATATATTGGATTAATTGGGGGATTGTCCGCGGATGAGGGAAGAAACCTACGCAGAACGAGTGGTTGACGGCGTCATCCACGTTGTGGGCATTGCGTTTGGAGCTGCTGCGACAACAGCCTTTGTTATGGTCTTGTGGGCAGCGGATGATTACGCCCGGCAAATCAGCATCTACATATATGCGGGTACGCTGTTGGCCATGCTTGTCTGCTCTGCGACCTACAATATTTTGCAGAAGGATAACAAAATTGGCATCCTGCGCCGTCTGGACCATTCCGCAATCTATTTCCTTATTGCCGGTACCTACACTCCCCTATGCCTGATGGTCCTTGGCGGGTGGCTTGGGATTTCCATGCTCGTTGGGATCTGGATTTGTGCGGTGGCGGGTGCGGCCATCAAGATCTTGCACATTACTTCCATGGATAAGCTGGCTGTGCCTATTTATCTGGCGATGGGCTGGGTGAGCTTCTTTGCAATCGTTCCTATTTACAATGAGCTATCCCTGGCAGGCTTCACGCTGCTTGCCACCGGCGGTGGCCTCTATACGGTTGGCACCCTGTTTTACATCTGGAAGAACCTGCCATTCCAAAACGCAATCTGGCACGGTTTTGTGTTGTCAGCAGCGGCCTGTCATTTCGCGATGATCATGGTAGATGTGGCCTTGCCCGGCTTGGCCTGACCCACTCGCTCAAGACCGAGGATGGGGACAGCAGTCCCCTTCCCCAAATCGCCTGGTATCAGACACTGCCCTCAGTCTCAACGACCAGCACACGCGCCTCACCTTGGGGCTGTGCTATATGTTCAGTGCCGATTGAAGCATAGAAAATGTCGCCTGTGTTCAATAGAGCGGAGAGTTCCTCGCCGTTTTGGCGATATTTCATCTCCACGCATCCAGACAGTACGACAAACACTTCCTCCCCCTCATTCACGTGCCACTTGTAGGGCTGATCCGTCCAATGCAGCCGTGTGGTAATGCCATTCATGTTAGCAATCTGTTGTGCGCCCCAGGCTTTGTCTGCCGTAAAGTCAGAGCTTCTGATCACTGTCGCCATTGCGCTGTTCCCTCATAAAACCATCCAGAAATATCCGCTGATCCTATTGATTTTAAGGGTTTAATATTTAACAGTGTAGTTTCAAATTCCGCCAATGTGACCTAGCTTTGTGCCAGTGGCCTTGGGCTTTGCGTAGATCCCTTTTGCTTTTCACATTTGGTTTTTCTCATAGCATTTTTTATTTTCGGAGTTCTTCATGACAGATACTGCCTCCAACCTGGTTCCGGTTTTTGACGGCCATAACGATACGCTGCTCTCGTTGGAGCGTCGGTCGAATACTCCCAAGGAACGCAGTTTCTTTGAGGAGGCTGGTCACGATCACATCGATCTGCCACGCGCCCGCAAAGGCGGTTTTGCTGGTGGACTGTTTGCCATGTTTACCCCTTCTGTGCGAGCCAAACCGAAGGAAGGTAAAGAGGTTGACTTCAAAAGCCCTGAGCATTTCAAAGGCGTGTCCCAACAGGAAGCGCTGGATTATACTCTGAAGCTTCTTGATATCGCAGAGGACCTTGAAGCCAAGGGGAATGGCGAGGTGAAGATCTGCCGTTCGACTGCTGCAATCAAGGAGGCAATGGCGGCTGAGCAACTGGCGATGATGCTGCATGTTGAAGGCGCCGAGTGCATCGACAAGGACTTTGAAGCGCTAGAGCTGCTGTATAATCGCGGTTTGCGCTCTATCGGTCCTGTTTGGAGCCGTGAGACCATCTTCGGATATGGCGTGCCGATGGAGTTTGAGCACAGCCCAGACATTGGTCCGGGTCTTACTGATGTGGGTAAAGAGCTGGTGCGCCAGTGTAATCACCGTAAGATTCAACTGGACGTGTCTCACTTGAATGAGAAAGGCTTTTGGGATCTGGCCAAGATCACCGACAAACCGATCGTGGCGAGCCATTCCAACGTGTTCAAGATCTGTCCGATGAGCCGGAACCTGACAGATAAGCAACTTGATGCGATTGCTGAATCTAAAGGACTGGTGGGTATCAACTTTGCGGTCTTCTTCCTGCGTCCTGATGGTCAGCTGAACTCTGACATGCCTTTAGACGTGATCTTGCGCCATGCGGACTATCTGATCAACAAACTGGGTGAAGATGGAGTTGCGCTTGGGTCAGACTACGACGGCTGTCTGGTTGCCAACGACATCAAGGATGTGGCTGGTTTGCCAAACCTGATCGAAGCCTTCCGCAAAGCAGACTTTGGTGAGGACCTGATCGCCAAGATCGCGCATAAGAACTGGATCAGCGTTTTGGAGCGAGCTGGAATTTAGGCTGGCTTCGCACCTGAAACACGGATTAAGCGGTGAGTTTCAATGGATATATATTACTGGGTAATCTTTTTTGCGACCGTGCTTGGTGTGTCTCTCATACCGGGTCCTAGCACCTTGATCGCATTCACACACGGCGCGACCTATGGATGGAGCCGTTCTGCCTATACAGCGTTTGGAAACAGTACTGCATCAGTCCTGCAAGCAAGCGCTGCCTCCGCAGGCTTGGGGGTCATCATAACAAGCTCCGCACTTATGTTTGCGGCAATTAAATATGCAGGTGCAGCCTACCTTATTTATGTCGGCATTCAGATGTGGCGCAGTGCTGCTCAGCCGGTGTCGCTTGCTTCTCAAGACAGCCATCACGGCAGACAATCTCGAAAACTGTTTTCTGGAGGCTTTACAGTTGCGATCAGCAACCCTAAAGCCATCGCGTTTTTTACTGCGCTCTTCCCTCAGTTCATGTCCGTCAACGGTAACAGCTGGGCGCAATTGAGCACGATGATTGTGCTGGTTGGTTTGGGAGCATTTCTCGTTGCGATGATCTATGGATGCCTTGGTGCATGGGTGCGCGGACTGGAGCTTTCCAAAACTCTCATGTCTCGTATTTACAAAACCACAGGCGGTTTGTTTGTTGCCAGTGGGTTTGGTCTTGCTGCCTCTCGAAACGGTTAACACGTCCATCAAGTGAATGTCACCATCACGCGTTGCTGTGTTCCAAATGCAAAAACCCCGGAGCAATGCCCCGGGGTTTTTATTATCACAAAGCAATCAGTGCTTACGCTGGCTTCAAGGCAGCAGCTTCGAGCAGTTCTTTGGTGTAGTCTTCTTTCGGGTTGGAGAAGATTTCTTCTGCCAGTCCCTTTTCAACCACTTCGCCTTTCTGCATCACCATCACAGTATCGGACATGGCGCGAACCACGGCCAGATCGTGAGAGATGAAGAGATAGGTCAGGCCATGCTCTTTTTGCAGGTTGCGCAGAAGCTCAACCACCTGCTTTTGCACGGTACGGTCCAACGCGGAGGTTGGCTCATCCAGCACAACAAGCTTTGGATTGAGGATCATGGTGCGTGCAATCGCGATACGCTGACGCTGACCACCAGAGAACTCGTGTGGGTAGCGGTTGCGCATGGCTGGGTCCATGGACACTTCTTCAAGCGCCTGGATAGCCCGCAGATCACGTTCCTTGGCTGAAAGCTGAGGCTCATGCACCAACAGACCTTCGGTGATGATCTGGCCCACAGTCATACGTGGGGACAGAGACCCGAACGGATCCTGGAAGATGAGCTGCATTTCTTTACGAAGTGGCTGCATCTTCTTTTTGGCTGCACCGGTGATGTCGTTTCCGAGGTAAACAACACGGCCACCTGCTGTTGGCAGAAGCTGAAGCACAGCACGGCCCAGAGTGGATTTACCAGAACCGGACTCGCCTACGATGCCGAGTGTCTGGCCTTCACGCACTTCCATGGAAATGTCGTTTACAGCGCGCAGGACGTGATTTGGCTTGAGGAAACCAGTTTCGGTTTCAAACTCAACGCGCACGTCCTTTGCATCCAGAACAATCGGGTTGGTGTCAGGCACAACGGCTTTAGAACCGGTTGGCTCTGCATCCAGCAGCATCTTGGTGTAGTCATGCTGAGGATTACCAAAGATTTCTTTGGTGTTGCCCTCTTCAACAACTTCACCAGACTTCATCACATACACACGGTCAGAGATGCGCTCAACGATAGCCAGATCATGGGTGATAAACACAACGGCCATGCCGAGGCGTTTTTGAAGATCTGCCATCAGTTCAAGGATCTGAGCCTGAGTGGTCACGTCCAACGCAGTGGTTGGCTCATCCGCGATCAGGATATCCGGATCGTTTGCAAGCGCCATCGCGATCATGACACGCTGGCGCTGACCGCCAGACATCTCATAGGGGAACGCCTTCACTTTACGTGCCGGCTCAGGAATACCCACGAGCTCCAGAAGCTCTACAGCGCGCTTTTTAGCTGTTGCCCAGGTGTATTCCCCGTGCTCAACCATTGGCTCACAGAGCTGGCGCTCAATGGAATAGAGCGGATCCAGAGAAGTCATCGGCTCCTGGAAGATCATGGTAACTTTCGCACCACGGATCTTGTTGAGCTGACGAATGGAGGATCCAAGGATGTTCGTGCCGCGGTAACGGACTTCACCATAGGTGATGCCGTTGCCTGCCAGAAGACCCATGGCTGCCATCATGGTCTGGGATTTACCAGAGCCAGACTCGCCCACAATCGCGACAGTCTCGCCGGAGTCCACATGGATGTTCACGCCTTTTACTGCGTGAACCATGCCAGTGTTGGTTTCGAAATCAACTTTAAGAGTGTCGATCTCAAGAACAGTGTTTTCGTTAATCTTGCTCATTCTGTCCTCTTATCGATCCTTAGGGTCCAGCGCATCGCGCAGACCGTCGCCGATGAAGTTCAGCGCGAACAATGTGGAGGTGAGGAAGATTGCCGGGAACACCAGCATCCATGCAGCACCTTGAAGGTTACGCGCACCTTCGGAGATCAACACACCCCAAGAGGTCATTGGCTCCTGAACACCAAGGCCCAGGAAGGACAGGAAGCTTTCCAACAGGATCACTTTTGGTACCAGCAGGGTCATGTAGATCACAACCGGACCAAGGGTGTTTGGAATGATGTGACGCTTCAGAATACCGCCACCTTCAACACCCATAGCTTCCGCAGCCTGTACGTATTCCTGGCGTTTGATGGACAAGGTCTGACCACGCACAATACGCGCCATATCCAGCCACTCAACAGCGCCCACGGCAATAAACATCAGGACGAAGTTACGGCCAAAGAACACAACAAGCATGATCACGAAGAAGATAAATGGCAGTGAGTAGAGGATATCTACAACACGCATCATCACCAGATCGACCCTGCCACCGAAGTAACCGGAGGCAGCCCCCCAGAACACACCGATGCTGATTGCAACGAAGGTTGCCAGCAGACCGATGGTCAAGGAAACACGACCTGCAATCAGTGTACGGGTGAGCATGTCACGGCCGTTTGCATCCGTACCGAAGTAGAAGTGCATGTACTGAATGTCAGCGGTTACAGTCGCGCTCTTTTTATCTGAAGAGATGTTGCTGATTGCAGCACTCTCAAACAGATCAGAACGATCGAAGTAACGTGCATAACGCTCATCCAGTTTACGACGGGATGTTACTGTTGCAGTCACCTTGCCATCGTTCAGCTCATAGCTGTCGACGGTCATACGAGCACGCTTTGCAATTTTTGCAAAGGCTGGCTGGATCTCATCCTGCTTCGGATAAGCTTCCAGGCTCGCAGGCTGCTTCACATAATCGCGATAAACCTGATCGTATGGGTGCGGTGTCAGCATTGGCCCAACGACGGACAGCAGTGTAATCACTGCTAGCACGATCAGAGAGGTCACTGCTGCTTTGTTTGCGAGAAGACGATCACGGGCGTCATCCCACAGCGAGCGGCCCATTTTCGGGGCTTCTTTCAGCTGGTCGGAGGTAACACTCATAAATTCGAGTCCTCAGTCAAAACGCACACGAGGATCAAGCATTGCATAGAGCAGATCCACGATGAGGTTGAAGATAATGACGAAACAAGCGACGACTACGACAGTACCCATTACGAGTGTGTAGTCACGGTTCAGAGCGCCTTGTACGAAGTAGCGGCCAATACCCGGGATACCGAAGATGGTTTCGATAACAACGGAACCGGTCAGCAATGCAGCAGCTGCAGGGCCGAGGTAGGACACAACCGGCAGGATGGCACCACGCAGAGCGTGAATGACAACAACGGTGTATCCGGACAGGCCATAAGCGCGTGCTGTGCGGACGTGGTTGGAACGCAGTGCTTCAATCATTGAACCACGGGTCAAACGGGCAACAACTGCAATCTGCGGAAGAGCCAGCGTTACGACAGGCAGAACCATGTTGACAAAGGCGCCACCGCCCCAGCCCCCGACAGGGAGCCAACCAAAATGCACACCCAGTATGAGTGTCAGAATTGGTGCCACAACAAAGTTCGGGATGGTCACCCCGAGTGTCGCAACGGCCATCACAGAGTAGTCGACGCCTTTATTCTGGCGCAGCGCTGCGATAACCCCCAAAAACCCACCAACAGCCAGGGCAAGAGCCAGTGCAGAAAGACCGAGCTGCATGGAGATTGGAAGACTTTGGGCGAAAAGTTCATTGATCGAGAAATCTCGGAAGAAGAAACTTGGACCAAAATCACCGGACAATACGCTCTTGAGATAAATGAGGTACTGCTCCCAAAGAGATTTGTCCAAATTGTAGATCTTGTTCAGATTCTCCATAACCTTTGCTTCCAATGGACGTTCCAGATCGAACGGACCACCTGGCGCTACGCGCATAAGGAAGAAGGAAATCGTAATGATCAAGAACAAGGTCGGTATCGCGCTGAGCAATCTGCTCAGGACATAGCGTAACATGGGCCTTGCTTCTCCAGTTGTTTATCGTTTTTATTTACCGATAGTTCACAAAAATGCCAGCCATGAGCTATCCTGCATGACTGGCATTTTCTGTCGCGTTAAAGATTACTTGTTAATCTTGACGAAGCGGCTTGGATGCACGTCCAACAGGTTGGTTTCGAAACCGGAAACCTTATCAGAAACAAGGTTTTTGGAGCCGTAGTACATCAAAGGCAGGAATGGCAGATCACGCATGAAGATCGTTTCTGCTTTCTTCAGGATCGCTGCACGCTTTTCGAGGTCAACAGTTACAGCTGCTTCATCCATGAGCGCATCGTACTCAGGGTTTTCATAGCGAGCGTAGTTGAAGCCTGTGTTGTCGCTTTCAGTCATGAACAGGAAGTTCTGCGGGTCGGAGTAGTCACCGATCCAGCCTGCGCGAGCAACATCGAAGTCACCACGGTCACGCAGGTGTGCATAGTGGGTCTTGGTGTCAGTGTTCAACATGGACACTTCAACGCCAAGAGGCTTCCACATGTCTGCGATTGCAACAGCAGTGTTCTTGTGGTTCTCAGAGGTGTTGTAACGGATTTCAACCTTCAGAGGGTTGCTCTGGTTGTAACCTTTAGACTCAAGAATCTTCTTAGCTTCTTCCTCACGGTCGAGCAGGTCAGTTTCTGCCCAAGGAGCGTAAGCTGGTTCGCCGTAGTTGTCGATTCCAGGAGGCACGAGGGAGTAAGCAGCAACCATAGTGCCGCCCCAAATGTCTTCTGCAAGGAATTCACGGTCGATTGCCATGGACAGAGCCTGACGAATATCAGGGTCTTTCATAGCTTCAGATTCATGGTTCAGCGCGTAGTAGTAGTTGCCGAGATATGGCGCGACTTTAAACTGATTGCCCAAAGTGCCACGAATGAAGTCGATCTGCTCCAGTGGGGCATCGTTGTTAGTGTCCAGTTCGCCAGCCTGGAAGCGGCGAAGAGCTGCACCACGGTCTTCAGTCGGGTAGAACTTAACTGAATCCAGAGCAACGTTTGCTGCGTCATGGAAGTAAGGGTTCTTAACTGCGGTCACAGCATCGTTTGGTACGAAGCTGGACAGTACAAATGCGCCGTTGGTTACGATGTTGGCTGGCTTTACGAAGTCAGAACCAAACTTTTCAACGGATGCAGGGTGTACCGGAAGACCGGACTGGTGCGCCAGAAGCTGGATGAAGTAAGGAGTTGGAGCGTGCAGCTTGATTTCAAGGGTCTTGTCATCAATTGCTTTAACGCCGAGCTTCTCACCTTCCATGTCGCCTTTGTTAACGGCTTCGGAATTCAGGATAGGATAGAGAACGTTTGCGTATTTCGCACCGGTCATTGGGTTCATGATGCGGCGCAGGGAGTAAACGAAGTCACCAGCCAGAACTGGATCGCCGTTTGACCACTTTGCGTCGTCACGCATCTTGAATGTGTATGTCAGACCATCGTCAGAAACAGTCCAGCTTGCGGCCGCGCCGGGGATGATTTCACCCTTCGCGTTGTAAGCAACAAGACCCTCATAAAGATCACGCAGAATGTGAGCTTCATAAGTTGTAGATGTCTTGTGCTGGTCAAGTGTTTCTGGGTCAGCGGAATTACCACGGTTGTATACGGTTTCAGCCGTGGCAGATAGCGAAGTAGCAGCAATAAGGGCTGCAGCTAGCGCTGACATACGAATGGACTTGATCATGCAGATCTCCCCTCTCCTCAAGTTACATTCCGCCAGATTTGGAGACTGGCAGTTCGCAGCAACATTTCACTGTTGCGTTATTATAGCAAGTGTCGGAGGATCAAAATTTCCTCGTAATCGGAGATTATTTTAATCTCTTATTTACATTATGAACGATTACGGAAGCATTATTTCCAATATAGACTAAATTTGGAACAATTATTTCAAATTACGTTACTGAATCTTTTGCAATCGCGTCACTATGACGCCCGGCATTTGTGCTCCCCGTTTTTTCACAGGAGCGGCAAAAAACTTTCACCTTGGCTCATTTGTGGTAGAGCACTACCAACAAATCTACTCCTAGCGTTGAAATGCGCTGTTTTGGGAATCTGGAAAGACAAGCTTAATGGCACCACCGCTTCTTCATGTGCGAGACATACACCTTAACTTTGGAACAACACCTCTTCTGACTGGTGCAGAACTGCAAGTCGGGGAAGGCGAGCGGATCTGCTTAGTTGGTCGAAATGGGTCTGGCAAGTCGACACTGCTGAAAATCGCCGCGGGATTAACAGAGCCGGATAAGGGCGAGTATTTTTTGCAGCCGGGGCGGACGATCCGGTACTTGCCTCAGGAGCCGGATCTTTCGGGGTATGCGACGGTTCTTGCCTATGCTGAAGGTGGGCTGGCACCTGGTGATGATCAATATCGGGCCAAATACCTATTAGAAATCTTAGGCTTAACGGGTGAGGAAGATCCGGATACGCTTTCGGGCGGGGAAGCCAAGCGTGCTGCGATTGCGCGGGCTTTGGCGCCGGAGCCGGATATTTTGTTACTGGACGAACCGACCAACCATCTGGACCTTCCGGTGATTGAATGGCTGGAATCTGAGCTTAAGCAGATGAAGTCTGCCATTGTTCTGATCTCGCATGACCGTCGTTTTTTAGAGAACCTGTCCCGCGTAACCTACTG
>NZ_LMCJ01000028.1:0-5247 GCF_001623085.1 Pseudovibrio sp. W74 | reverse complement strand
TATTTCCCGCCGTATGGACCAGGGTTTTGCCAAGTTTGAAGAGTGGCGGGACAAGGTTTTTGAAGAGGAAGAAAAAGAGCAAGCGCGGCTGAATGAGAAGATCCGGCAGGAAGAGCATTGGATGGTTTATGGCGTGACTGCGCGTCGTAAGCGGAATATGCGGCGGGTGCGGGAGCTGGCTGATCTGCGTCAGAAGCGCAAGGAGCATAAAGGACCGCAGGGCAGCGTGAAGATGGCTGCCACTGAGGGGGATATCTCCGGCAAGCTTGTTTCTGAGGCCAAGCACATCGGCAAGACCTACGAAGAGCGCCCGATCGTCAAGGACTTCTCCACCCGCATTTTGCGTGGGGACCGGATTGGCTTTGTGGGACCGAACGGGGCTGGCAAGACCACCTTGCTGAAGATGCTCACTGGCGAGCTTGCACCGGATGCAGGCACGATCCGCCTTGGCGCCAACCTGCAGATGATCACGCTGGATCAGAAGCGCGAGAAGCTGGACCCCAATGACACGCTCCTCAATGCCATGACAGGTGGCAGCGGGGACATGGTTATTCTTGGCGACACCTCCAAGCATGTCATGAGTTATCTCAAGGACTTCCTGTTTAAGCCGGAACAAGCGCGCACCCCTGTGCGTGTGCTTTCAGGCGGGGAACGGGGACGTTTGCTGCTGGCGCGTGCGCTGGCTGCTCCTTCCAATTTGATGGTGCTTGATGAGCCGACCAACGATCTGGACCTTGAAACACTGGACCTGCTGCAAGAGCTGATTTCTGATTATCCGGGCACCGTCCTGCTTGTGAGCCATGATCGTGACTTCCTTGACCGCATCTGCACCAGCATCATTACGATGGAAGATGAGAGCGGCAATTGGGGTGAGTATGCTGGCGGTTACACCGACATGGTGCGCCAGCGCGGTGAAGGCGTGCAGGCGCGTAAAGTTGCCAAGGCGGACAAAGCCTCCAGTGCTGCGAAGGAGGATAAGTCTTCTACTGCAGCGCCGAAGAAGGAGACCAAGAAGTCCGGCCTCAACTTTACTCAGCAGCACCGCCTCAAGGACATTCCAGGTGAGATTGAAAAACTGGAAGCGAAAATTACTAAGGGCCAGAAGGAGTTAGAGGATCCAAACCTGTTCAGCTCCAATCCGGACCGTTTTCACAAAGTGATGACCGCTGTTGGGAAGCTGCACGAGGACCTTGCTGCGCTTGAAGAAGAATGGCTGGAGCTGGAGATGCTTGCCGATGAGGGCTAAGCACCTCATATCCTTATGACTTTAAGAAAGGCTTCGGAGGTTTCCGGAGCCTTTTTTGTTTGCGTTGTTTTGTGCGTTCATTTGCGTTGTTTGGGAGAAACCAGCGTTTTTTATGAATCTGGTCGCGTGGTACCACTGGTGCTCAGAGGCCGGCTTATCCCCCTGCCCGCAGTGTTATTCATCATGCTCTATCATGTGGGTGCCGTGGGTGATGGCGCTGCTGGCGCGGATGGCAGCGGCGATGAAGACGACTTCGGCGAGCTCCTCATCTGTGGCGCCGCAGACCTTGGCGTTCTCGCGATGGATCTCGATACAGTATGGGCATTGGGTGGTGAGTGCGGCGGCCAGTGAAATGAGCTGCTTGTTCTTTTTGGAGATCACGCCGTCGGACATGGCCTCTGCATTGAAGGCGATGAACATCTTCCAGGTTTTACCGGTTGCCAAAGAACTGAACTTCTTCAGCTTGCGCATATTGTCCATGGAGAACATTGGCATGGGCGACCTTCCGGTTGGCTCAGGTTTTTCCGGGCAATTAAAACAGGCTGCGCTTAATAACCACCAATGAAACCCGTTCAGCTTTAATCAGGATCAGACGGGTCGCTTTCATTCTTTATTTTGGAAAAAAGCCGCAGGCGCTATTTTTTAAAAGGGCTGCGGGCGCCATTTTGGAAAAAGCCGCAGGCGCGGGTTTGCAGCTGTAGCGCACATCAGTCCTTCTTTTTCGGCTGTCTGTATTTGAGGAATTTGCCGACGATGATGGCGGTGAGCACGACCATGTAGAACTGGCCAGCCAGCCCAACAATGATTGCGGCCTTTCGAGCGATGGGTGTCAGCGGAACGATGTCGCCGTAGCCGATTGTCATCAGCGTGATGAAAGCGGCGTACATGAGGGCTTCTTCCTGTGAATGGGTCTCTACATTTTCTATGGGCAGGCCTTTAAAGGAGCCCGGGTGCACGTGCTCGATAAGTATAAAGAGAAAGAACGAGACCATGCCGATTGAAATGTAGCCGCTGAGCACCCCCAACACCACGCGGTAGTTTTCTTCAAACGTCCTGAGCATCTCATCAATCAGCACGACGGCCACCACAGCATGGAAGGCAAAGAAAATCACAATTTGCGGAACCAGGGGATCGATTGTCGGAAAGATTGGCGTGTCAAGAAACGACAGGATCAGCGAGCAGGCAAGCAACACGGCGACCAACCTGAAAAACTGCCTTCTTTTTAACGTAATGAGCATGCCGGTTGCGATGTTGAAGCTATAAAACGCGTTGAAAACAGGCGTGTCCAGTGTCTGGCCCGGCAAGATCAAAGCGCCGAACATGAGCATCATCTGACTGAAGAGAAACACTTCAATCCGATAATCAAACAGACTCTTTAGAGATTGCGACCGCACCGGGGACCCCAGTTTCCTTTGTTATTTTGCGCTAATTTTCGCAAAAGAAGGCTAAAGAATGGGAAATCTGGCGGGTGGGTTTGCCCATGAAATTTGGGAGGGTGTCAGTGCGTAGCAATCTTGCCTCATGCCTTTCTGTCTCACTCCCCGCATGCGACGTTGAGCCGAGTTATGTGTTTGGAAAAACACACGTTATGCATGTCTACATTTAAGAGTCTCAAGTTCACTTATGTATTATTGACTCAGATCAACAATAAATTACTAGAAACACAACTTATTTTCGACAAGCCTGAAGCAAGTTTGACTATAATATTCTCAAAAAAGACACACACAAAACTACATTTCGTCATTTTTTCCTACAACAACTTACTAGATCGATAATATGCAGGATAAACTTAAAAGTTTAACTTACTCATATTTTCGGGCAGTGCGAAATTACTAAATTTTTTACTTCTAATAAAGTAAAAGGAAAATTTTATATGCGGTACAACTTCAATCCTGATTACTTCAATTTCGGCGGTGCTCCTAATCCTGGCACCAACAGCATTTCATCTGGCAACAACTCGGTTGCACCAGGGAACACAGTCAACACCACAGGAAACACGATCACGACGCCGAATGGAACCATCACAGATGGCCCTGCTCCAATTTCCTATGACAATCCATATGATGATTTTGACTTCGGCAACCTTGGCGGCAACAGCATCAACACCGGCGGCAATGTTGTAACCGGATCCGGCAACTCCGTCACAACCGGTGGCCACCATGTTACTGGTTCTGGTGTTAATCTTGATACTGGAGGTCACACGGTCGTTGGTTCTGGCATTACTATAGATACCGGTGGCCATAGCGTTGGCAATCCAATGGATTACGATGGCGCTGATTATGGCGGCTATGACGCGGCCTCAGATTACAGCAGCTTTGATTACGGCGACTTCTTCCTCTAAGCAGCCCCACGCTCCAGTCTGAGCCCCTTTTCTGACTGGAGCGTACCCACTTTTGTTGCAGCTGATCAGCTGTGCCTCCGGTGCTTATTTCGAGGCTGCGATCGAGAGTTGCAAACACTCAGGAGATGACGGCACAGGTTTAAGCGCCACCACCTCACCTCTTCGCCGCCTCACCTCCCCACCGACGTCATCCCGGCCCCCGAGCCGGGACCTAGGGCGGCGTATACTGAGGCTGGTTTGGAGACTACACAAAGTCGCTTCCAATCTGATGCGTCATTCCAAGGAGAAGATACCGAGAGGCTCTACCTCGCCGCTCTGGTTCCCGCATCGCGCTGCGCTTGTGCGGGATGACGGCATGAGGGGATCTGCCATCACTCCATCACCTCAGCTCCCCACCGACGTCTTCCCGGCCCCGAGCCGGGATCTAGAGCGGCTGCTAATGTTTTATCGTTCCAATTACTTAGTAAAGAGTATGTTGACTGCATTGCTACCTGTGATAGCGGTCTCTCTGTGTTTTAAACGAGTTGAGACTGCAGTGGTGATTAAAGAGCGGAAGTGGTGGGTAGCCCTTTTATTGCAGTTCTATTTTGGGAGTGGCTACATCTATCTGGGTCGCCCCGTGCGACTAGCTGCTTATGTTGTTTTCCTGATCTTTTCTGCAGTTGCAGGCCTACTACCTCCTCCCGATTTCGTGGAAGTCCGCATTTATACATTCGGTATTAGTGCGGCAATGATGCTTGTTTCTGTCTTTGTGCTGGTTGATGCAATCCGCCTTGCTTTCTTGCAAAAGGACTACAAGCTCAGGACTTACAACAGATGGTGGGTCTATCTTCTCTACTGGACTGCGATGTCTGTGGCGTATGGCGCTGCGATGTTTATGGCGGCACCCAATCTCAAAATTCCTTATTACGCCGCGCCTTATACGGAGAATGCCCCAGGTCTTATTCCTGGAGATACAATCTTTGCAGAAATCTGCGATGGCCCATGTTCGGGCCTTCGCCGTGGTGACATGATTGTCTTCAACGTACCTGAACTTGGACGGCGTACCTACACTCGCCGCATTATTGGCTTGCCTGGCGATCTGATCCAGATACAGAATGGTATCGTGGTTTTAAATGGTACACCTTTGAAAACACAAAGGTTGCCTGATGACTTCAAGTTCACCGACTTCTTCAATGAACAGTTGGTTCGCTCTCAATATGAAGAGGCATTTCCAAATGGTCGAAAGCATTTGATTTTGCGTCAGAACCTAAAGGGGACAATTGTCCATACTAACCCTTATCGTGTTCCAGAGGGCCGGTATTTTGTTATGGGGGACAACCGTGACAATCTCACAGATAGAGAGCTCATCAGAAACGTTGGCTCCATCTCTGCAGAACACATTTTTGCAAAGACCTCCTTCATCTATTGGTCCGATGACCTAAGCCGAATTGGTACGCTGATTAACCCCTAGAGCTTGGTGGCTATGGATCCCGGCTCGGAGGCCGGGAAGACACCGAATGGGACAGGCTTGCGCTAATGCCTCTCTTCGCCGTCATGCCGGACGGAGCGGAGTGGAGATCCGGTATCCAGTACTGAGATGGTGAGTTGTGGCGGGGGTGGCTCTGGGTCCCTGTGTGTTTGTTTTGTGCTTGAATGGTAGCGAGGCGGAGGTCGTTGG
>NZ_LMCJ01000027.1:0-719 GCF_001623085.1 Pseudovibrio sp. W74 | reverse complement strand
TGGAGCACTGCGGGAACCAACTGGACCGATGCCACTGGCTCAGCAAGCGCACCTTATCAACCAGACAGCACGCTGATTTTCCAGGGAGCACCGGGCACAGTCACAGTGGATAGTGCCGGGGTTTCAATTTCCAAGGGCATGCAGTTTGCTGCCGATGGCTATATAGTGACTGGTGGCGATATTACACTGGCAGGAGAAGCTGGATTCCGCGTCGGAGACGGGACCTCCGCGGGCGCGGGATATTCGGCAATCGTTGCATCTAACCTGACCGGTACCGGTTCACTGGAAAAAACTGATTACGGCACGCTCACCCTTTCCGGTGCCAATACCTACACCGGTGGTACAACTGTCTCGGAAGGCGTGCTTGTTGTTGATGGTTCGATTAGCGATGTGACAATCAATGGCGGCACCCTTGGCGGTTCGGGCACGATCAATGGTTCGGCAACAGTCACAAGCGGAACCATCTCTGCCGGAAACAGTCCGGGTACGCTGACAATTGGCGGTGACCTTAATCTGACCTCCGCATCCGTTCTGGATTTTGAGCTTGGATCTCCATCCGGCACAGCAGGCGTAGACAGTGACCTCATCGCCGTTGGCGGTGATCTGACGCTGGATGGATCGCTCAACGTTACCGATGCAGGTGGCTTTGACGCCGGGGTCTATAACCTGATCACCTATGGTGGCAGTTTGACCGATAACGGTCTGGTGGTGGGCACCGC
>NZ_LMCJ01000026.1:0-833 GCF_001623085.1 Pseudovibrio sp. W74 | reverse complement strand
ATAAGTTGGCCATTTGAGACTGCCCAGCTGAGGTTAAGAGCAGCATCTCCATTGGTGATTGTGATGCCTGAGGTATCACCAAATGCGAATGTGGTGAGTTCATCAGAGCCTGCTGTGAAGGTGAGGGTGCTGGAGATGTCTGTCTCGGCTGTGCTGGTTGGATCAGAGCCTGTGATGTTGCCCGCTGCCAGATCATTTTGATCCTGCGTTGTATCAATAGCTGCCTCGTTGACCGTGAGGATCAGATCTACCGCTTCACCGGGCAAGTTGTCTGGTGGTGTCGGTGAGGCTCCGTCGGTGATGGTGATGGTCTGTGTGTCAGTTGTTGTATCTCCATCAGTATCCGTTGCGGTGATGGTGAAGGCTTGCTCCTGCGGGCCATCGTTGTCGAGATTGGTCGTAGCTTCAAAGGAGTAGGTACCATCCGGATTGACGGTGAGCGTCCCTTTGGGCAGCGTGAACGTGGCAGGTGTGTTGGTGGAAAGGGAGATGGTCTGGTTGGCTTCTCCGGGTACTGAGACAGTGATCTGTGTGATGCCATCAGCACCGGGGCTAAGCGACCACGTTCCGTTTAAGGTGTTGCCTTCTGCGACTGAGGTTGGTGTGTCTGCGATGACCAGTTGTGGCGTGTCGTCAATGATGTTGACCTGAATGTCGGCAGTGACTGTGTCTCCGTCATGATCTGAAGCGTTTATGGTGATGCCGTTGATCTTGATGGGATTTCCGCTGGTATCATGTGGGAAGGCATCTGTCAGTGTGGCTGTGATCTGTACGGAGCCTTGCTGACCTGCTGGGATGGCTGAAGCATCCAGTGCCAGAATGATTGCAGGCGT
>NZ_LMCJ01000025.1:96091-98015 GCF_001623085.1 Pseudovibrio sp. W74 | reverse complement strand
AAGCGGCAATGATTGCTCTGGCGAGAAAGATACTCATCACAGCCAATGCACTCCTCAGAGATAGTGTTCCATTCAATGCATAAACACAGTTGCCGCATCAAATGCGGGATGACGGCATCATGGGGGTGATTACAGATTGTAACCTGGTCGCCTCAATCTCTTTTCGAGCCCCCTCCTTTTCACCAATACACTCCCTTGTCAGAACTGCTGATTTGACAAGGGGGCTGTGCCATTTCACATTCATGTGCGATGCTTCACAATCTTTATACAAGCGGCTACTGCTTCTGTAATCAGCGGATATTTTTGTACCTATTTTCTGTCTAGGCGCAAATCTATTGTTATGAGTGGGAGGACGGTGAATACAACACTTCCTTCGGGAAGGAATAAACCTGCCTGTCTTGTATCAGGTTGTGAACCTCCCGCTCGCCAGTAGGTCGTAGAATTCACTGTGGAGCTCAAGCATCCAGTGCTGAGTTCATGAGTTTTGACGATTGTGGGTATGGATCCCGGCTCGGGGGCCGGGAAGACACCGAGGGGGAGGCAGCTGTTTGTCTCATGACCCGTTGAAGCGCCCTACTCTTTCCACCAATCCACACCCCTTGTCTAAATTACCGATTTGACAAGTTGGGTGTTTCATTCCACATTCATGTGTGAGGCGTCGAAACCTCGATACAAGCGGTTACCGCTCCCGTACATGGCGGATTTTTTGTGCCTTTTTTCTGAAGGGCGCAAACCCTTTGCTATGAGCGGGAGGACGGTGAATACAACACTTCCTTCGGGAAGGAATAAACCTGCCTGCCTTGTATCAGGTTTCGAACCTCCCGCTCGCCAGTGGGTCGTCGAAAGCCCTTTTGACGTGCGGTCCTTCAACTGCCGTATACAAGGGGCATTGAAATGACCAGTTCCCTCTGCGCATGTAGCGCCACAAATACTTTCCAAAATGAAATAGACGAAGTGCTCGTCGCTGCATCTGATTTGCAGAACCTTGCTTATATGCAGCAGCTGTTGCTGAGCGAGAGGATGCAGGACAGCAGTGAACGGGATGCTTTGTTCACTTTGCATTATGCCTTCCGCGACCGCTTGGAAGCTCTTCAAAAAAGCTGCGGACAGATTATTGACGCGTATTCCTCTCCCATGCCCAAAAGCAGGTTTCGGGAATACGGTCGGGAGCAGGTCGACCAGCCGCAGCCCATAACCAAAACAGTAGTGTTTCCAGACAAAGCCGGTTCCTGATCATCTCAGGCAATCGGCTTTTTTGATGGCCGCATGGGTGTCGTGGCGGGTGTTTTGCCGCGATGAGCCTGTGCAGACCGACTGTGCTTGAGCGTTTGGCGCCGTGCGTGCCAGCCGCTGTGGTGCCGGAGGCGGAACGCGCATACACCCCGCATTGCCGCCAAGGGTGCCCTGCTGGTCTGCGGAGCTGTCATCCCTTCGCAGGCCAGCGCTTTTTCAGGCTGTGGCATGTGGGATGCAAACATAGCAAGAATTGCAAAGAATGGTGCACCATGACCGCTTAAGCTTGGGCGGTGTTTCGTTTTAACAGAGCTGTACCCTTGATGTTTTGCCCCTTCCCCTCCCCAAATTCCGGCTCCTCTTTTGCGCAGGATGTTGTAAGCTTCTGCCGAGTATGGGAGGCTGACGATGCGGCATGAAGCTTTGCAGAAGAACATCTATAAGCAGCGGATTAACCGGGCGATGGATTATATTGAGCAGAACATCTGCGAGGACCTCTCCCTCGCCCAGATTGCTGATGCGGCGTGTTTTTCTCCCTATCACTTTCACCGTATCTTCAAGGCCATGACCGGAGAGACGGTCAATCAGTTCACCAGCCGGGTGCGGGTTGAAAAGGCCGCGCGGCGGCTGAAGCAGAATGCCAGCATCTCCATTACCGATGCGGCGCTGGACATGGGCTTTGCCTCACCCT
>NZ_LMCJ01000025.1:55308-96033 GCF_001623085.1 Pseudovibrio sp. W74 | reverse complement strand
CGGTTTGGCATGTCCGCCAGCCAGTGGCGGCGGGATGCGACTGCCTCCGTTGAGGCGATTGCTGGTGAGACCATGGTGCTGGAACGGCCTGCGAGCGGGCTGGTGGCGGACAAGGTGGAGGTGTGCAAACTGGAGCCGCGCACGGTGGCTTATGTGCGCCGGACGGGCAACTTTCAGGAACGGCCCGAGATTTTTGGCGAGGCGTTTGGCGCGCTGATGGCATGGGCCGGACCGCGCGGGCTGATGCATGGGGCGGAGATGATGTGCCTGTTCCACGATGATCCGCAGGTGACCGATGTGGAGCAGATGCGTTTCAGCTCCTGCCTGACGCTGCGCGGACCAGCGGATGTTGAGGGCGAAGTGGGCAAGATGGTGGTTGGCGGCGGGCGCTATGCCTGCGGACACTTTGTGATCACCCATGATCAATCTCAAGCCGCGTGGGAATATATGTATGGCGACTGGTTGCCCATGAGTGGTTATGAGCCGGAGAATATGCCGTGCTTCCAGCTGTATCCGTCCATGACCGGTGAGACGGGACCACATGAAGTGGTGATCTGCATTCCGGTGCGGCCTCTTTCTTAAGCCCCTGTGATTGGTAAGCGGGTTGCTGTCAAACTGCGCCTGCGGTTTATCGCGGAGTTAAGAGGCGCCGCCTTAGGGTTTGGCGGTGTTGGCTGGTTCGTGAGCGGTTCATGGTCTTCGGCTGGATATTCAGGCGCCTGTTCTTCTATCGCCTCCTGACCCTGTTCAGGATGTGGGGGCTCTACCTGTCTTTGCTGCTGTGGGCGCGTAAGGGGCTCTATTGGGGACTGTTTGCGGGTGTTTTGATGACCGTGCTGACGATCATCTATGCCATCGGGATTTACTGGGTAACAAACTGGGTCATTGTACAGTCCGGCGGGTATGTGCTGGCTGAGGTCGCCTGCTGGTCGCTGTGGGTTCCGCTGGTGTGGATGGCGGCGCTGGACACCCAGCTTTACATGGTCTGCCTGCGCACACCCAACCAAAAACTGCTCGGCAACCTGCTCTCCACCTGGGCGTATGAGGAGAAGATCCGGACTCATCTGGAGATGGTGCGGGAGAAGGCTGGGCGGTGATGTCTGCGACTAACCAAAGATCTTATCGATATCGTCTTGTGAGAGCAGTTTCCAGCTCCTTTCTTCGACGCCGTCCAGGGTGAGGGCACTGGGCTGGGATCTAGGCTCTGTGAGTGTGGCTTGCGCGAGATACAATCTGTGATATCAATGGGTAAAATTATACCCGAACAGGGATTCTGGCATGACAACTGCCACTATGAGTAGGTTATTTATTAAGCAGCGCATATGGTGGGTAGCTTTGCTGCTCCAATTTTTTACAGGCGCTGGATACCTTTATTTAGGACGACCAAAGCGTTTTGTTCTATTTTTTTCGCTCTTATGGTCAGGGTTAATTTTTACACTCATTCCGCTCCCAAGATACATTGATAACGGGTTGTATGTTGTTGCAGTTTCGGCAGTTTTAGTTTGCTTTTACATAATCGCGTTTATTGATCTATTGCTTTTGTGCAGAAATCAGCAAAACTACTCTCTCAAGGTCTACAATCGGGGTTTGGTCTACTTTGTAGTATGGCTTTTGTTCCCATTCTCGCTGAATATTTATGATCAGCCATTCGCCTCCTTTCGCCAGGTGGAGCCATTCTTTATTCCATCCAGCAGCAATGCACCAACTTTGCTTTCGGGTGATTACATTGTCGCTAATGCAGGCGGTTTTGACCGCATCAAACCCGAGCGCGGTGATATTGTCGTTTTCAAACTACCCATCGATGGCGAGACTGATTACATCAAACGCATCATAGGCTTGCCAGGCGACACAATCCAACTAACTGAGGGACACGTATTCTTGAAGGGAAAAGCTCCCGAGCTGAGTCCACTTCCTGATTTCGTCGTGACTAGCCCGAATGGTACAACATTCCGAGTACCACAGATGCTAGAGCACTTGCCCAACGGGATGAGTTATCCAATCCTTGATGCTCACTCAAATAGCGCATTAGACAACACGCCAATATATCGTGTCCCTGAAGGCCACTATTTTATGCTCGGCGACCACCGAGACAATTCTCTGGACAGCCGCGTTCTTTCAGAAGTCGGATACGTGCCAGCAAAAAACATTTACGCCAAGCCCTTGTTCATCTTCTGGTCTGACAACCTGAGCAGAATTGGGAGCTTGAGTGATCCTTAGAGTCTCGTAGGTATAGATCCCGCATCGAGTGCGGGATTGTTAGTGGCGGGATGGACTTTAGCCAAAGATCTTGTCGATGTCGTCTTGTGAGAGCAGTTTCCAGCTCCCCTCTTCCACGCCGTCAAGGGTCAGATTGCCGAGCTGGGCGCGGTGGAGTTTGGTGACGTGGTTGCCGGTGGCGGCGAACATGCGGCGGACCTGGTGGTAGCGGCCTTCGTGGAGAGTGAGGCGGGCTGTTGTTTCGCTCAGGACTTCCAGTTCTGCTGGTTTGAGCGGCTTGGTCTCGTTCTCCAGCATCATTTCACCGGATGCAAACTGATCCGCTTCCCCGCCTGTCATCGGACGATCGAGCTCAACCTCATAGATCTTTGCAGCATCTGCCTTGGGTGAGATGATCTGGTGCAGGAGTTTGCCGTCATCAGTGAACAGCAACAGGCCTGTGGTGTCCTTGTCCAGTCTGCCCACAAAGGACAGAGCTGGTTTGCGGACGCGGTAACGGTCTGGCAGCAGATCAAACACCAGACGTCCGCGATCCTTCATGGAACACGTGTAACCCAGCGGTTTGTTGAGCAGGATGACGGAGCCCTCTGGTGGGTCCAGCGGCTCGTCATCAAACAGGATGTCTTCAAGAGGCAGCTTGCTATCGGCTTTGATTGGGTTGCCGTCTTTATCAGTGACCCAACCATTGCGGATGGCGGCCTGCATTTCTTTGCGGCTGCCGTATCCCAGATTTGCCAATAGCTTTACAAGTCTCATTTTTCGAACCTTCGGTTCTGTTGCCGCGTACGCTTATCCGAAAACCGGTACCCACTTGTCGGGCGTATGCGCGCTTTACTTACTTATTCGCCTTGATGGCACGAATGACTTTGTAGCCGTTCTGGTCTGCCATGATCTCGTAGGAGGCGAACACCTTATCCAGCGTTGCTTCATATGGCAGATGACGGTTGGCGACCAACCACAGATGACCGGATGGACGCAAGCCGCGGGCGGCGGATTTGATGAACTCCTGCCCGATATCAGCCCGGTCCTGCTTGCCGCCTGCATGGAATGGCGGGTTGGTGAAGATGAAGTCGTAGGTGCGTGCCAGCTTTTTGGTGGCATCCTGCCAGATGAAGTCCAGCGCGACTTCTCCGGTCTTACCCTTCAAGTTCTGCTCTGCAAGATCCAGCGCACGCTTTTCAGCCTCATAAAGATCAATAGCTTTGACCTTTTCGCGCTTGGCAACTTCACGGGTCAGGTAGCCGAAACCACAGCCCAGATCAGCGCCGCGGCCTGCTAGTTTCTCTGGCAGTGTTGCGACAAGAAGCTGAGAGGCTTTGTCCAGATGATCCCATGCGAACACGCCCGGACGGCTGACGAACTCGCCCTCCATGATTTCGCGCGGCGCATCCAGTTTGGACCATTCTTCCACCAGCTCGTGGTTCACATTTTCTGGTGTAATTTCTGCCCAGAACACACGACATTTGTTTTTGGAGACTTTGCCGGTGTTGCCTGCCAGTTTGGTGAGATCGCTTTCAGCAGTCTTGGCACCTTCTGTGTTGGAGGCGCTGACGACAACAAGGCCGCCCTCACCTGCGGACTTTACAGCCTTTGCCATGAGGGCGCGGGCTTCGTCACGCTGGCGCGGAGGCAGCAGCATGACGAGCGGGTACTGGCCGTCAACTTCTGGTGCAACTGTAAAGCCTGCGCGTTCCAGATTGTCTCTGTCTGGTGCGAATGTCTGCTGGCAGATCAGGCGATCTTTGGCGATGCCATTCATGGCAAAGCCCATGCGTGCACGCAGGAAGAGCGCTTTTTGATCAGCGGCACCTTCTTCGAAGAAATTGAGCAGACCGTCTTCAAATGGCAGCAGCAATGTATCGAGAGCTGGATCTTTCATCTTGTTCTTATCCTTGCTGCCCTGGAGCCTGTCGCGTTCACTCAAGTCACGCGCCGAGCCCAAGGCTTTATTTGTAGGCGTATTCTAGTCCAAACCGCTTTTCGGAGATAAGCTTAAGACGTGTGCACAATTTCACGGGTTTCGCGGAAGCCGATATCAGGGTTCTTTTCACCGATGTAGCTTACTTCCCAAGCGTTTTTGAAGAGATAAACAGGCTTGTCGTCCCGGTCCAATGCCACATGCGCGCGGTTGGTCTCAAGGAACTTATCAAGCTTGAGCTTGTCTTCACACTCGATCCAGCGCGCTGTGTTGTACATGGCGGTCTCAAAGCCGATTTCTGTCTGGTATTCCGCTTTCAGGCGATCCACCACAACGTCCAGCTGAAGCACACCCACAACACCGACAATCCAGTTGGTGCCAATGGCTGGTTTGAAGATCTGCACCAGACCTTCTTCTGCCAGATCTTCCAAGCCACGGCGCATCTGCTTGACGCGCATGGTGTCTGTCAGGCGTACGCGGCGCAGAATTTCAGGTGCGAATGCTGGCAGGCCAGTGACGTGGATTTCTTCGCCTTCTGACAGGGTATCGCCCACACGCAGCTGGCCATGGTTTGGCACGCCGATCACATCGCCCGGATAGGCCTTTTCCGCAATCTCTCGTTCTTCTGCAAAGAAGAAGATTGGGGCGGACACGGTGATTGGCTTGCCAGCACGCACATGCTTGAGCTTCATGCCGCGTTTGAATGTACCGGAGCACAGGCGTACGAACGCGATGCGGTCACGGTGTTTGGGGTCCATATTGGCCTGAACCTTAAACACGAAGCCGGTTACCTTTTTCTCTTCCGGCTTGATGGTGCGGCCACCCGTTGCTGGCTGAGAATGTGGAGGTGGTGCATAGGCTGCGATGAAATCGAGGATCTGGTCGATACCGTAATCGCGCAGAGCAGAACCGAAGAAGACCGGGGTCAGATGCCCTTCCAGGAAGCTTTCGTGATCGAACTCAGGGTAACCTGCGCCGCCCAGTTCCACGTTTTCTTCCAGTTCTTCGCGGATGTTATCAAACAGCTCACCAACCAACTCAGGGTCTTCCAGACCTTTAACATCTTTGATGGTATCCAGAGCACCACCGCGGCCCTCAGTAGAGGTGAAGAAGCGGTTGCCGATATGGTCGTAAACACCAAAGAAGTCGGAACCCATACCAACAGGCCAGCTCATTGGCGTCACATCAAGGGCCAGTGCCTCTTGAATCTCGTCAATGACTTCCATTGGGTGGCGACCTTCACGGTCGATCTTGTTGACGAAGGTGATGATTGGAATATCGCGCAGCCGGCAAACTTCAAACAGCTTGCGGGTCTGGGTTTCAATACCCTTTGCAGCGTCAATCACCATGATGGCTGCGTCAACAGCAGTCAGTGTACGATAGGTGTCTTCAGAAAAATCTTCGTGGCCCGGTGTATCAAGCAGGTTGAAGAGGATGCCATCGCGCTCAAACGTCATCACGGAACTTGAAACGGAGATACCGCGTTCCTGTTCAATCTTCATCCAGTCAGAGCGGGCGCGGCGGCGCTCACCACGCGCACGCACCTGCCCCGCAGCACGGATCGCACCACCGCCCAGAAGCAGCTTCTCGGTCAGTGTGGTTTTACCGGCATCCGGGTGAGAGATGATCGCGAATGTGCGGCGTGCCTTATAGGCTTCCGTGCCTGCTGTGCTCATAGAGCCTCCTTTTGCAGGCAAACTCCTGCGTATTCTAATAGGGCAGATTTGAGGGTATCCATCTGGCGCAAAGTTCTAAGGTGTTCTTTCCGGCTTATGGCCGTCCGCAGCAAGGAACACCTGACACGCGCAAAATCTGCTGAAACTTTTGTCGGATTGGGTCTTACAGAATGTAATGAAGCAATGCCAGCCCTTCGCTGAACTTTTTCCGCAGGGCATGACGGCCCTGCAAACTTCAAAAGTAATACTGAAAATATTTTAATTAACCCAAACCTCTTACATCTTTACGTTGCATTAACTGGAGACTGAAAAAACGATTTTGCGTGAATTTAGTGATTCCACATTTAAAATCAGAAGGTTCATGCAACTGTTATTTACTTTTCATATTTGACGAGATCAAATTATGTTGCGCAATTTATCTGTTTCCAGCAAGGGTTTTGCCGCCTTTGGTATCCTTGCGGTTGTAGGACTGCTCATCAGCAGCCTCTCTTATTTCTCCTCCGTGCGTGTAAGCCACGATGCGATTGAAGTTGCCCACTTCAACGAGATCCAGACCGAGCTGGAAGAGCTGGAAATTCTGGTTCTTGATCAGGCCATTTCATTAAAGAACTATTTGCTGACGGGTCAGGATCACTGGGCTGAAAAGCTGGAGCATGATGCAGTCGCCATTCCAAAGATCTTCCAGACCGTTGGGTCGGACGTGGATGCCTTGCAGCTGGAGGCGACTTCCATGGCAGAACTGCTCAGCGCATGGCAATCGTGGATGGATGCTTACACCAACACACAGATGCTGCTGATGGCCGATGAAGCCACTCATGATGTCGCCCGCGATATGGAGATGGACGGCACGAGTGCCTTGTTGCTGGAAGAGATTGAACTTGGGTTTGAGGCCATTGCCAAAGAGCTGAAAGTACGCCGTGACGTGCTGATTGGCTCGCAGGCCCATGATCTGCAGATCCTGCAAACAGTTTCGCTGGTGGGCGCCGTGGTGGTAGCTCTGGCCGCAACGCTGCTTGGGTACTTGAATTACGCAATTGTTTCCAAACCGATGGCACGGCTGAGCGAAACCACCCGCGCCCTTGCTCATGGGCAATTGGATGTAAAGATTGAGTATTGCCAGCGCGGAGATGAGATTGGTGCTCTTTCCAAAGCTCTGGAGGTGTTTAAGGGCGAGTTGCAGAAGTCTCAGGATTTTGAGGCTCAACGCACACAAGCCCGGGAGGCTGCAGAAGCACAGCGCCGTGCTGAGTTAGACCGACTGGCCTGCGATCTGGAGGGCTCTGTGCTGGAGATCTCAACAGACATTCGCAGCTCCACCACTCAGCTGGATGCAACGGCCAGCAGCCTTGCTGAAATTGCTGCGCAGACGACAGAAGAATCTGAGATAGCCTCAGCTTCCTCGGAAGAAGCGAGCCGGAATATGCAGGGTGTGGCAGGTGCAACGGAAGAGCTTTCTGCGTCCATCAACGAGATTAACGCTCAGGTTTCCACCAGCTCAGCAGTGGCGCAAAGTGCAGCTTCTCAGGTTGAACAAACAAACGTCGCGGTTGGACGCTTGCAAGATGTTGTTGAACGCATTGGCGAAGTGACCAACCTGATCAATGCGATCTCTAACCAGACCAACCTGCTGGCGCTGAACGCCACCATTGAGGCGGCCCGTGCAGGGGATGCTGGCAAAGGCTTTGCGGTGGTTGCCTCTGAGGTGAAGGCTCTGGCCCAACAGACCGGCTCTGCTACAGAAGAGATCGAAACGCAGATACAGGAAATGCGGTGTGTGGTGGGTGCGTCCATCTCAGCAACCGATGAGCTGACGACGCTGGTGAATTCTTTCCGCGAGCACACCACCGCTATGGCGTCTGCTGCTGACCAACAGGCAACGGCGACCAACAGCATTGCCGAGAACATTTCCAGCGCAGCAGATGGGACAGCGGAAATTGCCCGGGCGATCAACACGGTGAAGGGCTCCGCTGGCAAGACGGGTGAGCTTTCCGAGGAGATCCATCACTCTATCGCCAGCCTCTCCCAGCGCTCTGACCAGATGCAACATGCGATGCAGGCGTTTTTGAGCCAGGTGCGCGCAGGTTAGCTTAATTCGATCCGTATCGAAACATTCCATGAATGAAGTGAGTTAGAGCTTGAGGTGGTTTTCCATCTCTTGCTTTAGGAGCGTATCTTGCTGCTCAACTATCTTTATTCAGAGTTTTATGAGGAACAGGTGTTTCTGGGTCTGCTTGGCCTTTCATCCGCAGACTGGCAGAGCCTGCTGGAGCGGCGGGTGATGCCAGCGGCCTCCTACCTGTTCACCAACAGCTCGCTGTGTGTCTCGTTCCTTGGTCAGCATCAGGAACGGGAGCTTTATCGTTTCCACCTGAAGAGCCATCGGCGCTGGTTTGAGGATTTACAGTGTTTTGGCCTGACACAGGAACAGGCCGCCAAGGCGTTCTTCCTCTCCCGTTTTCGTAATGCCAAGGAGACTTTTCTTTCCGGAGAGCTGGGAACTCGCTTGCATGCGTCCCACCCTGAGGTGCTGAGTGCGTTTGACGGGGATCTGGAGGAGCGCACATGGGGGCACTTTCTCAACGGCACCTATGGCATCTGCACCCGTGATGGCCAACCGGATACAATCTTCCAGAAACAGGCTGGTGTGCGGTACGTTGAGACCATGACGGAGACTGAGCCTCACCGGTTCTCAGGCGAGCAGCTCACACTATTGAGGCAAACGGTGGATTTTCTAGACGGTGTGGAATCCGAGTTTGCTCCACACGAGGTAAGTCAGTCATCGAGACAGCGCTGTATCATTGATGTTCGGGCGCGGTATTTGGCAAAGCGTGTTGCTGCTTAAGGCGTCGCCATGGTGGAAGGCGCAGCCTGGTGCTGCGCCCAACTCATTTTAAGGCATCGGAAATGCCGTTCGAATTACCCATTTTTCACCCGTCCATTTCATGACAAACCGGATTTGTGATGGTGTGAAAGATGTCCCTTCCTGGCCACAATACACCCGTGGACCAGCAGCAAATGGATTATTATCAGTGAGGATTGAGCCAGCTTTACAATTGTATCCAATAAATGCAGCCGGTTTAGTTGCAAAATCTGCCTGCATAAGGTCGATCTCTACATTTGCAGCAGAACCCGTTGTTTCACAATTACCAGCGCCTCTTGCAAGGAAAATGGCAGCAACGCTTTCATATTGATCTTCATCCAGGAAAAATGTGCCTGTTTGCTTTGCTTGTGCATCTGCATCACTGCTGAAAATGCCTTCGTTGATCACATGCTTTGCGATATGTCCGCCTTGGTCTCGATTTGTGTCCAGCTCAGATGAAGCAATTACGCTGTCAATGGTTCGGCATTGTTGAAGGGCAGCATTTGCCTCAACCGAAATCGATAGGAAAGCAGCAATTGCTGCAAGGATACTCAGAAATTTCATGGGTTTGTCCCTTGTTGTTTTTCGTTGGCAACAAGAGACAGGACGGGCTGGATCGGTGTGTGTGAGGCTGTGTTGGGCTTAAGGTAAAGGCAGGCTTAAGCTTATTTACCCTCGCAGGTCGTTTTGTCGAGAAGGTGGGACCAGACATTCTTCGGCACTGCGATGGAGAATTTGTTTTGGGCGGAGGCGACCATGATGGCGGTGAGTTTGAGTTTTCCGCCTTCGTCCACCATCACCGGACCGCCGGAGCCGCCGTAGTTGGTGTCGCAGCTCGTGAGCCAGAGGTTACCTCGGTCTTTCAGCAGTTTGCAGTTTTTATCGGCGGCTAGCAAAAACGGACGATCCCGCGCATATCCGGCGCTGGTGAGGTCGAGGTTTTGAGTGATTTCCGGCGACTTGCTGATCACCGACATCGGCGGTACATCCAGCGGCTTTGAGAGTATGATTACGCCTACATCGGTTGCGGCATGCTTCAACGTCGGGCGGTTGGTGAAGGTGTAACCATCCAGCAAGTAGGTGCAGGCGGCTGTGGTGTGGGCGATGAACTTATCCCGGCGTACCCCGGCCACGAAGTTGATTTTGGAGGGAACGTGCGCTTTGCCGGTGCGGGCGTTGTAAAGGCAATGAGCTGCTGTGATGACCATTCGATCCGAGATCAGCGTACCGGAGCACATGGAGCGGGAGCGGAACCCGGCGACGTTCACCCGGCCAATGGCGTTCCATGGTTTGTCCCAGCTGTCGATGATTTCGCGATTGTCCTCTCCAATGATACCAGGAAAGAACTTTTCCGATTTACTGGATTTGTCCTGAGCCTGTGCTGTGGCTGCGCCCAGCGCGATGAGGAGAGCAGCCCCTAAGGTGCATTTGGAAAGCAAGTTCAGCAGCATAAGCAGGTCCTATCACGCCAGTTACGGCAGTATCGCACCTGCTGTTATATGCGGCCTGCGGGCATTCGCCCAGACTAAAAATGCTATTGCTGGTTACTCGGCTTTTTCATCCGCACGGGCCTGCGCGATCACCGGCAGATCCATATTGCCATCCTGGAACTTGAAGTTGAACTGGATGCTGCTGATTTTCCAAGCCCCGCCCTCATGCACCAGCGCGATGTGGTAGGTGCCATAGACCACCCATATGTCGCCGCCTTCTGCTCCATCAATAAAGTGGGTGGCAGTGGCATGGACTTTGACTGTGGCTTTTTGCTCTTTGGATTCAACAAGTGCATTGCCGATCTGATGATGGGTCTGATCAAAACCGGGCAGCAGCTCTTTCCATGCGGTTGTGATCGCTTCCGGCGTCAGGTCAACGGGTTCCCCTGCCCCGAAGGAGGAATAGTCCAGATGAACAAGGCCAGTCATCGCAGCTTCGACAGACGCCCAATTTCGGTCATCGACATCAATAAAGAAACGACTTATGCGATTTTGGATTGGCCCAATAGTATCCATCTACATGCTCCCAGCTGGTCAGGGCATCCGGCAATGCTCTAACTATTTGTTTTCGCGCGTATCCATCTGTCGAAATCCGGTGTGCATTTCAGGGATAAGCCCGAGTTCGTCTCCAAAGAGTACCATAGCCGCAGACAGACTAGCGCATTTGCCTGCACTACATACCTAAGGAATATAACGGTTACGCAGCGGAATGAGCACCTTCTTCCGGTTCTATGGTTTTCAGAGGTATAATTCTCTGCCGTATTTCCGCCACAAATAGTGACGGATTACTGATCTTTGGGCCGGTGGATCAGGCGGGTCGCAATGGTTTTGCTGTGTGGCTGCTCGCTGCTCATGGTCAGGGTCATGGCCTGCAATGCGGCTTCTGCCCATTCAGGTTCCTGCTGCTTGATTGACCAGATCTCATTAGGCAGGAAGGACAGCATCTTATCGTCATCAAAGGTGGCAAGGCGTAACTCAGCTGGGATGTGCCCGAGCCTCTCGCGCAGGACTGCCAGAGCTCCCTCCAGAACCGGCAGAGAGGATGCCATCAGGTTTTGTGGGGCAGTGCCGAGCTTGTCCCAAAGGGTCTGCATCATCTGCTCGCCATCTTGTGTGCGGTTGCGCGCCGACTGGAGTGTCCAGTCTTCACCTGCGTTTTCTGGCATAACATCCAGATATCCGCGTGCACGCTCGATGATTGTGGGTTGATTGCTGCCGCCGATCAGGAAGTAGACCGGTTCATTCCCCGCGGCCTTTGCAATGGCTGCAGTCAGATTTTTTGCACCCTCGAAGTTGCTTGAGGTGATGACGGGGGCATCGGTGTTGCCGTAATCACGATCCAGAAACACCATAGGTTTGGTTATGGTGTTTCCCAGATGTTGCTGGTTGCCGGAGGTGGACGAGACCACAAACAGGCCATCCACATTGCGCTGAACAAGACCGTTTGCCAGCTCCTTTTCGGTCTCCTCATCTGAGTTGGAGCAACTGATGATGAGCTGATAGCCGGTTTCGCGGCACCGGTGTTCCAGCTCTTCAGAGAGTTTGGCGAAGAATGGATTAGCAAGGCGCGGGATGATCAGGCCAAAGGTGTTGGTGCGTTTGAGCTTGAGGCTGCGGGCGGTCAGGTCGAACTTAACGCCATGCTCTTCCACATATTCACGAATGCGGGCCTGGGTGGCTTTGCTGATGCGGTACTTCTCTGCCTTGCCGCCCAGCACCAGTCGCACTGTGGTGATGGAGACGCCGAGCGCCTTTGCAATTTCATCCGGCTTTTTGGCCATTGCGTCGTTTCTCGCCCTGATTTCTTCAGAGCCCCTCCTCGCTTGCTTGCGGTCGCAGAGTACGCTCTAACCCATTGCTCCGGCGTATATCCTTTTGCGAAGTGCATTCAGCATGCCTCACAAATACGCTTGAATGTCGAGTGGTAGTCAGCCTTCCTCAAATTGCCAAGTAGAATATGGCAGGTGCGGGCTGGTTGTCCGTGGATATCCCGCGGCATTTGCGTGAGTTTGAGCACCACGCGATGCTCAAACTCATTTTCAAAGGCTCAGAGCATGTCCTTCGCAGAGCCTGCGATTTTGACATTAATGCCCTGTGTGAGTGCCTGAGCCACGAATGCCTGCAGCACATCGCGCAGCTTGTCTTCCGGCACATAAGCCACCGTGATGTGGTTGGACTGGTGCCCTGCCATCAGATCGTCACGGCCAACACCATCGAGCGTGCAGTTCATTAATGGCCACTCATAAGTGGTCGCTTTGCGGCGACGCTCGAACTCGTCTTCCGGCAATTCAACCGCATTGCCTGTGCCGATGTGCATAATGACCTGTGTGCCCTCATAATGCGCCCGCGCCCAGAAGAATGCTCCCGCCTTACACTGGCCCGCAATGCTGGAACCGCCTTTGGGGAAGTACATGGCTGGCTGGCGATAGCCTGTCGCGCCTGCAACGCCGCCTTTGAGATGTTCAAAGGGAACGGAGCCGGAGATTTCGAAGTCCCAATAGAAGGTGCCTTCATACTCACTGCCCCAGCGCACATCATGCAGTGTGGTTTCTGCTGGCAGGCCCATGGCATCCAGCAGGCGCCACATCATGGTTTGCGGAATGGCGGTGCCCATGTCCACTTCGTTGATGCATGGGATTGGTTTGCCTTCCCAGATGATGGACCCGTCTTCGTCCGGGATCGGGAAGCGCACTGTCGAGCCGATTGCCCCCTCGGCGAAGTCTGAGGCTGCGCAGCTGTCTTTCAGGCCTTGCTGATACTGCACACCAACGGCAGAGAGACCGAAGCGCGTAGTGAAGCGGGCCATGGCGATCATCATAGCGCATTGTTCCAGCACCTGCTCGCGGGTCAGCTCAGTTGCATCATCACTGCCGAACTGGAAGGTCATGCCCCGGTCCTCGTAGAACTTCAGGCATTCCTCACGCAGTGACTGAGGCACTTTCTCCATTTCTACCAGAAGCGCAGACTGAGAAAGGCTTTCCAGCGGCATGCCGATGTCTGTAAGGGCTTTGACCGGGAAGTAACCGTTCATCATGCCCATGCAGAAGGTATCAAACAGACCAAGGATGGCTTTGTTCTTGAGGATGAACTCGCCTACCTGTTGCCCCGCCTGACCAGCTGGGGTTTGCAAAACCGCATGGTTTGCGGAGACATCTTGCAGATAGGAGGTGTCATGGCTGAGTTTGCCATCCTTCAGCCATGTGATGAGGCTTGAGTTGAAGAACTCATCCTCAAACGACTGGGACCAGAGGCGGGAATAGTCTACGCCAAGGCTTGTCAAAGACCCTGCCATACAGAGCATACCAACGAGACCCGGCCATGTGCCATCAAAGTTGGCAAGGAGCAGGATTGGCCCTTTGTGCTTGGCAAGGGATGGAGCGATGTGGTGTGAGTACTGCCATGCAGTGAGCAACACGATGAGCGGGGCTTCCGGATCAATCCGCGCAAACAGCTCTGAGCCTTCTTTTTGCGAAGAAATAAAGCCGTGACCGCGCGCTGCATCATATTCATGGGCACGCTTCATCTTGAAGCCTTGTGCGGTCAGCGCAGTTTCCAACCGCTGCGCATAATCCTCAAAGGTTGGCCAACAAGCGACATTGGCGCTTTCACGCAGGTCGGCATTGGTGACGACAAGGATTTCCTTGTCCGCTACACAGATAGGCGCTGGGGCCTGTGGCAGGTTGAGCACGTGGTGTCCTCCTGAACTTGTTTTGATAATTAAATGGCTTTTTCCATGAGCGCCTTGTGGTGCTGATGGTTGTCGTAAAGATTGAGGTAGACCTGATATTTGGCAGTGTGGAACTCTGCGGTGCTACGCACCGGCTTGATGAGACCACCAACACGCACCAGCTTTGCGCTGGCTGATGGAATGTCCCTGAAGTCTCCGCAAGCCACGGCACCCAGAATGGCAGCGCCCAGAGTGACGGCATCGTCTTCTTCCGCCAGCTGAATTTCACGGCCCGTGATGTTGGCATATTCTCTGAGCCAGAGCGGGTTTTTGGTGGCTCCGCCGCACATGAACAGCTTGGTGATGCTGTGTCCGGCCTTCGTCATTTCCTCGATGATATGGCGCGTGCCATAAGCGATGGATTGCAGAGTTGCCAGATAAAGGCGGGCCAGTGCATCCCGACCCGTTTCCAGCGACAGGCCGGAGACAACGCCCTTTGCATGCGGATTGGCACGTGGCGAGCGGTTGCCGTGATGGTCAGAAAGGACATGAAGGCCGCGGGTCGGGTTCGCTTCCCGCGCCTCCAGATCCAGCACCCAGTTGTTGAGGAGTGCGATCTCGTGCATGCCCTGTTTGGCAGCTTCGGCTTTGAGCTCGTCATAGGCGTCAGATTGCCGGATGGTCCATTCCACCAGAGAGCCAGCTGCGCTCTGCCCGCCCTCGCCCAACCAATACCCCGGCAGCATGGCATCCCAGTACGGCCCCCAGACGCCCGGCACCATGACTGGTTTCTCATTAACGATCATGTGGCAGTTTGAAGTGCCGCTGATGATGGCAAGACCGCCGTCCGGTTCAGCCCCAATAAGCGCCAGACCGCCTGCATGCGCATCAATGATGCCAGCTGCAACCGGTGTTCCTGCATTGAGGCCGAGATCCTTTGCAGCTTGCTCTGACAGACCTCCTGCGGCTTGCCCCAGATCCAGTACTTTCTCCGGTACTTTTTCCGGCAGATCATGCAGGCCAACGGCTTGCAGCATATCCTCCGCAAAGCGACCTTCATGTGCCAGATAGTTCCACTTGCAGGTCAGCGTACAGGTGCTGGCAGTATCCGCTCCCGTTGCTCTCCAGACCAGATAGTCGGCCAGATCAAAGAAGCGGACCGTGTTGGTGTAACGATCTGGATAACGGGTTTTGAGCCAGAGGATTTTCGGCAGTTCCATTTCAATGGAGACTTCACCGCCCACATACTTGAGTGCCTCATCGCCCGTGGCGTTGATCAGCGCCGTTTCCTCGGCAGCCCGATGGTCCATCCACATGATGATATCCTGATCAGTATCACCATTTTCAGCGACGGATACAGGTTTGCCCCCCTGCGCGACAGCCACAAGCGAACAGGTGGCGTCCACGCCCAACGAGCGGATCTCGTCTGCGGACACGTTTGCCTTGGCCATCGCCTCTTTCATAGCCGCGCAAATCTGCTGCCAGATGTCTGCGGAGGACTGTTCTACGAAGTTGATACGTCCATGGAACTGCTTGATGGGCCGGACTGCGAAGGCCAGCCGCTCTCCATTTTCATTGAACAGTCCTACACGTGCACTTGCAGAACCGACATCAATGCCAGCGTAACATGTCTGTTTCATACGCGGCCTCCCCTTTCGACTCGCGATTATTCTTCTCTCCTGCTAACTACACCTGCTAACTCGTGTTAGCAAGTGCAAAGCAAATGGTATTTATGCAAAAATTCTCATAGTGCAGCGTCTCTTAGCGTCAGGATCACCAGGCAGCTTCAGGCTTTTCCCAGGCCTGATCTCCCTCCAACGACCGCGGGTTCTTTTTCGGGAACACGCAGTGGATGCAGACAGCAAAGCAGGCCGGAGGATGGTTCCGCCAGCCACTGATTTTCAGAATTTGTGTGGTTCAGGAGAATTACTTCGGCTCTTTCGAGCGGTTTTGTGCATCACACAGCAGACGGGCGAAAAACCCGTAACCGATGCCAAACGCAAGTGCGCGGACCACCAGATCAATGATGAAGAAGAGCCCCATCTCATCTCCCGCAAAGGACGGGACCGGGCTGAGCGCACCAGCATAATCACTGCCGGACAGCAGATAGCTGCGCACCATCATGGAAATGGGAATGCTGACTGAGAGAGAGCCGACAAACAGGCCCCAGTACACAGAGCCGGTTGGTGCCTTATGTTCACGGCGCACAAAGATCAGGCTGACCAAAACCACAGGCAAACCGAGCTCAATGAACAGATTGCCCGCTTCTTTGATGCCATAGTGATAGATCAGCACAGTTACAGCCACCTGCACCATCGTATAGATCACGATGAACGAGCTGAGATAGAACCAGAGAGAGCGGCGCAGTTGTGTCATGAGAATTGCCAGTTAAGGGGTGGTCAGCATGCTCTCTTGACCATGAGCTGTGTTTGTTTGCAATGCTCTATGCATCTCATATTGCTGCAGTGTTTTTGTTGCCCCCAGTTTTGACAGGGCCTGCATGATGGTCTCATCCCCTTCATCCACATTAATGAACGTTAGCGCAGCTTTATTCACACTGTCAAACGCAGCTTTGAGCAACGCAGAGGCATGGCCCTGACGGCGATATTCCGAAGCCACAACGATTTGCATGACTGCGCCCGTTTTGCGGGTAAACGCGATGTAGGCCGCAAGCTGACCATCCTGCTCAATCTTGTAGGTGGCAACACCCTCAGCAAGTGCGCGGATTGCGAACGCAGTGTTTTGCCAGCTGGGTGCACATTCCCACAGTTCAGCAGCTTTCGTTTCAATCTCAGCCCAGTCAGCAGATACTGGTGTGCGCTCAAAGCCCCGTTCAGCGAATGCTGCTTTGTGTAGGCTGAAGCACTGAAAGTTGCGCTGCGGTTGGAAGCCGAGCTTTTCGTAGGCCTTTACGGCTGCCACGTTGCTGGTGATCACCTCCAGCTGGACGTGATGATAGCCTTGCTGAACTGCGTGTTCTTCCACTTTGGCAAAGAGCTTGCTCGCAATCCCCTTGCCTCGCGCCTGTGGCACAGTTCCGGTGGAGACTGCGTAGATGGTGCCAGGATAAGCGCCTTGCTTGCCGATGAACCAGAAGCCAACCAGCTGCTCATTGTCGGTGGCCACCCAGGACAACTCCGCGTCAAAGCCTCGAGCCATAATCATCCGCTCAAAATCAGCGAGCGGCATATCCATCTGGATGACATAGTCGGAGAACGCCAGAACCATAACCTGATGCAGCTGACTTAACGAAAACTCTGAAGCCCGACGAAATAAAACCACACCCAACCCTCTCACCACACTGAATCACCCAGGATGATACCCCGGTCTATGAATACCCCAAACGCGCACCATCGCTCAATGTGTTGGTAGTGGGGAGCGGAGAACGACTTCCAGCTTTCCACGACGGGTTTCCGTGATCGTTTTGATCATTTCGTGAAAAGGTGTTCTCAAGCAGGGGAGTAGGTATAAAGCTGTCGCGTTTTTGGGGGAGTTATGCTCTTATCCTCCCTGGTGTTTTTCGGGGTAAGTATTTTCGGGGATACTTGCCCAGCTTCCGGGTCGTTGTCATGCGTCAGTTTCTGCTTCCTATCGCCTCTTTGCTTTTGGGCTCTGCCTTCCTGGTTTTTGCCGGTGGTGTTACCGGTATGCATTTGCCGCTTAGAGGTACGTTTGAGGGTTTCTCCTCTCTTTCTCTCGGTCTGTTGGGCACGGGCTGGGCGATTGGGTATGTGACCGGGTGTCTTAGCGTGCCGAAGATCGTGCAGCGGGCGGGGCATATTCGGGCCTTTGGTGTGATGGCGTCTTTGGCGTGCTTGTCAGTTCTGGCCTCCTCCCTGTTGGTTGATCCTATTGCGTGGATTGCCTTTCGCTCTGTGGCAGGGTTTGCCTTTGCCGGGGCGGCTATGATCGTGGAAAGCTGGTTGACGGAACGCTCGGACCCAAGCAATCGCGGGGTTGTTTTTGGCACCTACACCATGGTGAACCTTGCTGCGACCACGGGTGGGCAGGTGGTTCTTTCCATGGGGCCGATTGATGGGTTCGAGTTCTTTGTGATTGCCTCCATGTTTTATGTGGTTGCGCTTATCCCGACAGCTGTCACGCGCACCCCTGCTCCGGCTCCCCTTGCACAGGTCAAACTGGATATTAGGCGGCTGTGGCGTAACTCTCCTGTTGCCGTGGTTGCTGTTGTTCTGACTGGCGTTTCCAACGGCAGTTTTGGAACGTTGGCGGCGGTATATGGCGGGAAAGTTGGCCTGCCGATTGCCAGCATCACGTTGTTTGTGAGTTCCTCCATTTTGGCTGGCGCCTTTGCGCAGGTCCCAATTGGCATGATCTCAGACCGCACGGACCGCCGCTACGTCGTCATTGCGATTGCGGTGGTTGCCTTGGCTGCGGACTCCATCTTCCTGTTTGCAGATACCAGCAGTGCCAACATTGCCATTGCCTCAGCGGTAATTTTTGGCGCCGCGATTTACACGTTCTACCCGGTGCTGGTTGCCCACGCGAATGACCATGCGGATGCGGGGGATGCGATGCAGACCAGCGGTGGTTTGTTGCTGATGCTTGGCGTGGGGTCCATGATCGGGCCATTTTTGGGCGGCGTGTTGATGAGCGTTTTCGGGTCCATCGGCCTGTTCATGTCCACATTTGCAGCCCATGCGCTTATTCTTGCCTTTACCTTATGGCGCCTCACACAGCGTTCTGCTGTCGCTGAGAGCGAGAAGAGTGTGTTTGTGCCTTCTGCGCCAACGCGCACGGCCACACCGCAAACGATTATTCTTGCTGATGAAGAAGTTGCCAAGGAGATGGAAGTGGACGAGTTGTCAGAACAACCTTCGTCTTAAGTGGTTATGCGCAGGCATTTGCAGGATGTCTGCGTTATCGAATAAATATGAGGTAAAAACTCCCATTTAAACTTGACTATAATTATCAGGTATACAATAGCTCACCCTACAACCTTTGCTATTGCCCGTCCTTATGAGAAGTCAAGCCGATGAAAACCAATCTTTTCGCAGCCGCCTTCGCTGGTGCCCTTTCAACTCTTGTTGCCTTTGGAGCCTCCGCACGCGATGTAAAACACGAGCTGGGAACCACCACTGTTCCTGATCAGCCTCAGCGTATTGTTGTGCTGGAATATAGCTTTGTTGATGCGCTTGCTGCCGTTGGCGTTGCTCCTGTGGGTGTGGCGGATGATAAAAAGCGTGAGCGCATCATCAGCGCCTATACGGATAAGATTGGGCAGGACTGGGTTTCTGTTGGCACCCGTAAGACACCAAGCCTTGAAGTGATTGCATCCTTGGGTCCAGACCTGATCATTGCCGACAAGACCCGGCATACAGCCGCTTATGACACGCTTTCTGAAATTGCGCCGACGGTTGTCTTTGACAGTCTGGGTGGTGACTACCCTTCTGCAATTGCGCAGCTAGAAGCAATTGGCGCTGCCGTTGGCAAGGCAGATGAGATGAAAGCCCGTGTTGAAGCGCATAAAGCCAAAATGGCTGAGATTGGTGCGCAGTTTGAAAAGGCTGGCGACTACAAGATCCAGTTTGGTGTGACCAACGCAAAGGGGCTTTGGCTGCATTCCCCAGTTTCCTACAATGGCTCTTTGTTGAAAGGCTTTGGCTTTGCCAGCGGCATGAAGCCAACCAAGGGTGCGGTTTATGAATCCAACTACGTGAAGACCTCTCTGGAGCAGCTTTCTGCTGTGAACCCGGACATCCTCATTCTGGGCCGCTACGCAAGCCCAGCCTTTGCGGATGGCTGGAAGGGTGAAGCGCTTTACGAGAACATCAGCGCTGTGAAAACCGACCGCGTGTTTTACGTGGAAGCGCATGTGTGGTCTCGTCTGCGCGGCATGGTGGCAGCAGAAATGACCGCCAATGACCTGCAAAACATTATGAAGCAAGTTCAGAACTAAGCCACGCACATGCCATTCACTGCCATGTACTGGAGCCTTATGGGGATGGCGCTGCTCGGTGGAGCGGCGCTGTCCCTTGCCACAGGTGGCCGACAAGATATCGGGTTTCTCCAAATCCTGAACTCGGTCTTTGCTCAACTTGATGAGCAGAGCCTTTCCATTGTGCGCGATATCCGCGCTCCGCGCACTCTCATTGCCGCATTGATTGGCGCGAACCTCGGCCTTGCCGGGCTTTTGCTGCAAGCCACAACGCGCAATCCACTTTCCTCTCCGTCTATCCTTGGCATCAATCAGGGCGCAGCTCTGGGCATCGCCATCGGGCTGGTGTTCCCCTCGCTCGTTCTCTTCAACATCGACACCATGGCGGTGCTGGGTGCTGCCTTTGCCGGTGGTCTAACTCTAACGCTTGCAGGTGGCCTCAAGGGCGCGTTAAGTGCGCTGCGCCTGATCCTTTCCGGTGTGGCAGTCAGCGCTTTTGCGTTTGCATTGGTGCGGTTCACTTTTACGCTGGATGACGAGCTGGCCCTCTCCGTGATCCAGTGGACCACAGGCGACATTGCAGATGTGCGCTGGAAGCAGGCAACGCCGCTGCTTGTCTGGTGTCTGGCAGGTGGCCTCCTGACGTTCTTCATGTCGCATAAGCTTAACTTGATGGCGCTTGGTGAAGCAGCCTCAAAAGGGCTTGGCTCTGATCCGCGGTTTACGTTGCTTTTCGGTATTTTACTCGCGGCAATCCTGACCGGCGTTTCCGTTTCTGTTGCCGGACCAGTGATGTTTGTTGGCCTCATCATTCCGCATGTGTGCCGCGCTGCCTTTAGCACAGACCATCGTGTACTGGTGCCCGCGGTTATGCTGTGTGGTGCCACCTTGATGCTTGTTGCTGATGGCGCTTCCAAGCTGATCAACTTCCCGGAGGAAACTGCGGTGGGTGTGGTTTCAGCCCTGATTGGCGCGCCCTACTTTTTGTACCTGACCATCACGGCCAAGGAGATTGACTGATGAGCATGCTCTCTGAGGCCTCCGGCGCACAGTGGCGTACAGATTTTAAAAGCCACCGGAGCACCAAAGCCTTTCGCGTCCAAATGCTGCTGTTGTTTGCCTGCGTCTTTGTCAGCATGCTCAGTCTGGGTGTGGGCGCGGTCAACATCCCGCTGGATGTGATTTTGAACAGCTTGTTTGATCTGGATGGCCAAAAGCAGACCTATATTATCTGGAAGTCACGGCTCCCCCGCGTGTTGATTGCCTTGCTCGCTGGGGCAAGCCTTGCTGTTTCCGGTGTTATTGTACAGGCTATCATTCGCAACCCGCTGGCCAGCCCCAAGATCATGGGCATCAACTCAGGAGCTGCACTGGCTGCTTTGGGCACAGTGATGTTCCTGCCCAATGTGCCTGTCACTTATCTTCCTTTTGCTGCGGCCCTAGGCGGCATTGTTGCTGCGGTGGTTGTGCTGTTTGCAGCCCATCTGCGCCAAGTCTCTCCTGCTCGTCTGGCTCTGGTTGGCATTGCCGTTGGCATGGTGTGCGATGCAGGTGTTGATTATCTGCTGGTGACAGCCGCAACACTCGAAATCTCCAACCCGCTTGTCTGGCTCACCGGCTCTCTATGGGCTCGTACGTGGGTGCATGTGCAATCGATATGGATGCCACTTGTCATCCTTTTGGGTCTGACTATGGTGCTCTCCTATCAACTGGACCTGCAACAACTGGGAGATCAGACCGCCCGCGGGCTAGGCCAAAGCACAAATAAGATGCGCCTTTTGTTGTTGGGCGTTGCAACCCTGCTTGCCAGTATCTCGGTTGGCGTGGTTGGTGTGATTGGCTTTATCGGCTTGATGTCACCGCATATCAGCCGCTCTCTTGTGGGGGGACGACATCGCCTTTTGCTGCCAACTGCTGCTCTGGTGGGGGCACTTCTGGTTGTTCTGGCAGACGCGGTTGGACGGGCTATTGCGCCGCCGCTTGAGGTCTCCGCAGGTATTTTGAGTGCAATGCTGGGCGCTCCCTACTTCATCTGGATCATGAGCCGCTCACAAAAAGGACAAAGCACATGAGCATCGTTCTTTCAAACGTCATTTCCGGTTACGAAGAGTTCATGCTCAAGAGCATCAATCTCACCATTCAAAAAGGCAGTTATGCCGCTTTGATCGGCCCGAACGGCTGCGGCAAGTCAACATTGCTGAAAACCATCGGCCAGATCAACAAGTTAAAGAGCGGCGGCATCACCGTTGATGGTGAAGAGATCCACCGTTTGCCTGCCAAGACCGTTGCACGGCAGATTGCGTTTTTGCCGCAAAGCCCAGTGGTTCCAACTGGCATCAGCGTTGAGCAACTTGTCGGGTATGGCCGTGCGCCGCATCAATCTCTCCTTGGCATTCGCAGCAGACGGGATGTTGAGATTGTTGACGAGGCTTTGCACACCTCAGGGCTCTACACGTTCAAGGACCGGGCGTTAAAAGATCTTTCCGGCGGTCAGCGCCAACGTGCCTTCATCGCCATGTGTCTGGCTCAGGATACGCCCTACATCATGCTGGACGAGCCAACCAGCTATCTGGATATCCGCTATCAGTATGAGACACTGGATCTCCTCCAACACCTCAACAGTCAGGGCCGCACGGTGGTAGTTGTCCTCCACGACATCGCCCAGGCCTCCCGCTATGCAAACCACCTCGTCGTCATGCGTGATGGAGCGATCTTTGCCGAGGGAACATCACACGAGGTGGTCAACCCGTCTCTGGTGAGCTCCGTCTACGAAATCGACACAAGCGTTTACGCTGATCCAGTATCACAGACACCGGTGGTGACGCCTGTTTAGAGGGAGACCAACGAGCGTTCTGGTGAAAGCTGCGCATTAAGTGTTAGGGACAAAACCTGCTTGTCCAGACCTAACGTTATTCGGATTTTGATGCCTTTAACGATGACTTTTCAGAAAATCCTCAGTGTGAATATTTATCTCATGGACAATGGCTGAGACATCGAACCACTTCTATTGGAGACAATCCCTCTTTAATTTGGCGGAGAGTGCTAAGACGTAGAGCTACTAAAACTCACTTTAAGTCGCAGAGCTGGCCAGAGCCTCGGGCGCAGATAACTTAGCTCCAAAGAGCGTGTCTTAAACCGTCGATAAACTGAGCGTTAAAAGGGTACGCTTTGAGACTTCTCTAACGTTCAAAACTTGTAGGGAAAGAAAAAAGGCCGCTGTCCACGTCATATCGCCCACCTATACAAAATCTCACGCCGCGCCACACTGAACAGGAAATCACGCTGCGAGGGGAAAAGTTCAGCAAGCGGATAGAGCAAAAGTGTCAAACCTTGAGAAAGCTGAGCGAATGCTCGGTTTATTATCTAGTAATTTCAAGGAGATAAGTGGTGCCCGGAGGCGGATTCGAACCACCGACACGCGGATTTTCAATCCTGAACTCTTGTCGATTTTCCAATGGCTTAGATACGTAAAAAACGTCAAACCGCTATTTAAACGTCAAATAACTGGGCGATTTTTGTCAAAGGTTTCTCGCCTGCTGAAGTGGGGGCAGAAATAATGAGCAACACGGCAATCAAGATACAACATTGTAACAGCCTAACCATTCAATACAGCGACAAAGCTGTTTGGATTAGCAAGCTGTGCCGGGATCATAACTTTTCTGCTTCAGAGAAGGTCGTGGGGATCGCGCTGTGTGACTACTTTAACACAAAGACCGGAGATGCCTGGCCAAGCATCTCTCGCCTTGAAGAGGATGCAGGTACCAGCAGGCGAACAGTAATCCGGGCTTTGAAGAAGCTAGAGCAAGCTGGATATTTTAAAGCTCAACGCGCACGTGGTCGTGGGCAAAGCAATCATTATGCCTTTTGTCATGTAGGGGATGAAAAACGTGACAGCAGAGCACCTATGGTCACACCAAACTCGCTGCCCGAACACCGTTGCAGTGACAAAAAAGACCAAAAAGCGTGCCAAAATGAGCAGTTAAAGGATGACGTGAGAGCACCACGAAATAAAGATAAATATACAAATAATAATACAGGTGAACTTCAATCAGTGTCATCTAGAGCAAAAACAGCAGCAAGGCAGATACTCAATCAAACATCCAAGTTTATCTCAGTATCAGACCCACTCTTTGAGGTTCTATGTAAGACCTCAAAGAGAACGGTCTTGTCTCAGAAACTCTCAAAACATGACGGTGAGACAGGCCATTGGTTCCTAAAAGAGGAAGTTGCAAAAGAAAGGCAACGATTAGAACGCAGCCAAGCAGTGCTCCGTCATTGAATGCCCTTCTCAGTGCTTTGGTTACCTCAGCAGCCACATACTAAAAAGGCCTGAGAAGCTCACGCTTCCCAAGCCAGAATATTCCTTAAGAGGCAAGCCTCTCATCATTCCAACTTACTTGCTTTTAGAGATTTCCAGTGCACAGGGATCAAGCAGCTCTGAGATTTTCTCACCGCTTTCCTGCACATCATTAATGTGAGTGCGCACAGTATCAAACAGCGTCAGCAACGCTTCATATTCCTGAGTGTGTTCCATACGCTCACTCATCACCACGCTCATGGAATAAACTAGATTTTTGAGGTGATTGCTTGATAAGCGAAGTTGATCCACTTCATTGCGAAGGGACGTATGGGCACATTTCTCTTTACCAGTATCAGTCATCATTAAGCCCTCTCTGTTGGCTTGTTGAACAAACCACTCGACAGAAGGCTTTCGACAACCCACTGGCGAGCGGGAGGTTCGAAACCTGACAGAGACAGGCGGGTTTATTCCCCCGCAAAGGGTATTGTATTCACCGCCCTCCCGCCCATAAGCGAGAGTTTGCGTTTGAAGACCTAACTCCAGACACAAAAAGACCGCCAATAAACGGCAGCGGTGACCGCTCTGTGAGAGGTTTCGACGCCTCGCGCAAACCATGCGATGGATTGTTTAAACTGTCAATGAGATGAAGGTGAAAAATCCTATAAACCCATAGGATTAGCGGGGTTAGAACATGAGAACAACAACATGAACATAAACACCAAGCCTCCTTGTACTCCACACATGCGCAAGCCCTGCCCTGCTGAACTCCCCGCAGGAGGAGAAAGGGCTGGGAAGGACCCAGAGAGTTCAGATCGGTTTTGAAGGAAAAGTAGGTTCGCTCACGAGAGCACACAGAGAACCATCAGGAAGCAAGCCGACGTTAATGCTTTATCCTTAACCACAACTCCCTCCCAACCTCTAGTGGCTCCCGCCTAACAGAATTGTGAGGGCTTCAGGAACCGCTTTTTAGAAGAGTAAGAAGCCTCTGTGCAGACCAAAGCAGCCATTCGCTGCAGCGCGCAAAATTGATACTAGAATGACTACTTTAGGATGCCTAACTCAAGGCACATCTGCGAAGGATCGGCGCCCGCTCGTTCACCGATGTCTTCACTGCCATTGGTCAAGTCTGTGACCTCTACGATCCTAAAGAGTGCTGGAACTACTTCAAACATGCTGGATACGTATCAAACTGAAATCGAAAAGCTTTCGGGCCAAAAGCATGCGTAATCGGGCTTGTCCTTCACGATAGGTCAGCTCCTGTTAAGATCGCAGCATATTGCTGCGAGGATGGGAGAGCACCATGGAATACTATGCTGGTTTGGATGTTTCTTTACGGTCTGTTTCGATCTGTGTGATGAACGGCGAAGGTAAGATTATATTTGAACGCTCGGTTGCCTGCGAAGTTGATGTTATCGCCAGCACCTTAGCCCAGACGTCGTTGCTTATCACTCGCATTGGCTTTGAAGCTGGAACAATGAGCCAGCCCCTGTTTTACGGTTTGAAAGAACAACACGGTTTTGACATTGTCTGTATGGAGGCGCGGCAAGTGCATGCGGCTCTGTCGGCCATGCGTAACAAGACCGACAAGAATGATGCGCGCGGCATAGCGCAAGTCCTGCGCTCCGGCTGGTATAGCCCAGTGCATATGAAAAGTCGCCGTTCGCATGCAATGCGCACGCTCCTGAGCAGTCGCAAGGCATGCTTGCGTACCAGAAAGCTGGCAGTTGTCATGCACCGCATGTGGGTCAATGACACATCATTCTGTCGTGATGGCTTGGAGGTTGTTGCATGATATGGCCTGACCTAAGTATCACGGCAGGATCGTCCTCTCTGGACGAGGTTTGTAGATGAAGCCGAAAATGTCTGCTGCGCCATGAAAGCGCGTCCAATAGCGGGGCTCTCTACAACCATTCCGGCACATGCATGCAGCCGCTCACAATGAAGAGCGATCCAGACTGCGAAGAGAAGCGTGACCCGGAGATGGATATGATCCGAATGAAAAGGAAAAAGAGCTTGACCTCAACGCCCGATTAGAGAAGCGGTCATTCGCGTGTTTTCATCATGGGTTGAACTTATTCAACCAGTTGCGATTGGTCTCATACGATAGGATAATACCGCGCTCCAGCTCACTCTCTCTGCTTCGCTCCTGGCGTTCTAGCAGACGTTTCTTGGGGTTTTGCCCCGGATCGTCTTTTCGATCTGATGTAGCTCACCAATCTGGCGCAGGTCTTTTGGAGCTACAGGCGGTGTTTTGTTGCGTGCGACTTCATAGAGTTTGCGCCTTGCGTGGCTCCAGAGCAATAAGCGAGCATCACCGGGTTCTTTTGTCGTTTCAGCAGCCGGCATCTTTACATGCGGAGCACCAATCCACTGACTGTTAGAGATCGATCAGGATGCGGGCTATGCGCCCGTTACCATTTGTTGGCGATCCGCCAACATTAAGATAAGCTGAGACAACAGGCTGGTTGCAAATATCCCGAAGAACAGGGGGGCTACCGTCATATTGAAAGTGCCAGCAATGACTGACCCAATCGCCATGGCAATGCATCCGGACAGAAAACTGATGGCCGAGTTGGCCAACCCGGCAATATGTCCAAGCGGTTGCAGGGCGATTGCGTTCATATTGCCCATCGTAAGTCCGAAGCAAAAGAAAACGATCGAGATTAAGACAAGAAAACCGTATAAAGATAATGGGGCAATGTGGTTGATGACATATGCCAAACCGCTAACCAGGATCACGCCAAACAGGGCGGCCCGACAGATCAATTCCGGGCTATAGCTTTCAACCAGACGGGCGTTGGCTAAACTGGCAATACCGATAAAGCCTGCACCTACCCCAAAGTAGAGCGCGAACAGATCACCTGATTCAAAGATATCGCGGTAGATCTGCTCGGCCGACATGACATAGGCCATAAAAGTCCCCATCATCAGCCCGCTGGCGATTGTATAGGCACGTGTTTTCCGGTTCAACAGGGTCGCGACAAGTCCGTCGCGGACCGAGACAAGACTGCCCGCGCTGCGCCGCTCAACTGGAAGAGTTTCCGGCTGGCGCGTCCAAACCCAAAACCCCGAGGCGCATGTCAGCACCAGCATGAACCAGAAGATCGACTGCCATCCCGCCAGCATCAGAATCCCCTGTCCAAGCATTGGAGCGATGCAAGGTACAATGATGAACACCGCCATCGTCAGGGACATGATGCGAGCCATGGCGGCTCCATCATATCGGTCACGAATAACGGACATGGGTACGATCCTGAGCGCCGCGGCCCCCGCGCCTTGAAAGAACCGGCCTACAAACATCACGGCGAGGCTATCTGCCAGAATGCAAACCAGGCTGCTCAACACGAAAACCGCCATACCGATGAATAGGAGTGGCCTACGTCCAAAGCGATCTGACAATGGTCCGTAGGCGAGTTGCCCGATGGTCAATCCCAAAAACAGAATGCCGACGATCTGCTGCAATGCATTGCCATCGGCGATCCCGAAACTCTCGCCGATGTCGGGCAGCGCGGGCAGCACAGCGTCAATCGACAATGCTCCTAGCGATGTAGTCAGCGCGACGAGTGCAACAAATTCAACTTCACTCTGTTTGTTCGTTGCGGACATATCCGAGCATCCTCATTGCATGACCTCCAATCGGCCGATGTTGCGAGGAGTATCTTTTTCGTTCATAATATAAACAAGACGCATTTTATTGAGGTCACATATGAAAAAATCTGATCTAATGAAGGTCGATGTCAAGCTGCTGACGATTTTCTGCGCAGTTGCGAAAGAGGGTTCGATCTCGCGTGCAGCTGCACGGATGGACGTCAGCCAACCCTTAGTCAGTCATGCTTTGGATCGGCTGCGTTTGGTGTTTGGAGATCCTTTGTTCGTGCGAGCTGGACGTGGCATTGCACCAACCGAGCGTGCCCTTGTCCTCGCACCTGAGGTTTCGGAAATACTAGATCGACTTGAGGCACTCGTTTCGCCAGAACCGCTGGAATTGGAGAAAATGACGACCCGATTTTGCCTTGAAGCGCAAGACTACGAGCGTCAGTTGATTTCTCCCAGACTGCTGGACAGATTTTTAATCGAAGCGCCGCAAGCCAAACTTCGCTTGATCCCGTCTGGCCGGAATTACGTGGATCGGCTGCGTATGCGAGAGAGCGATGTTGTCGTCACACCTCTCCCGCCGTCAGATCAGCTTGATATCTACAGCACTACGTTGTTTGAGGATTGCTCAAAGTGCTTCTTTGATCCCAAGGTCGTTTCGGAAGATGAAGTGCGTGAGAATTTCGGTACACTGCCTCACGCGACAGTCCGTTTCTCTCTGTCTGGAACGCCCTTCGAAGAACGCATCTTTGAACAACATGGTATAGAGCGTCAGTTGAGGGTCGAAGTTCCTAGTTTCGAAGCCCTTCCCCCATTGATGCGTGGGTCACAGCTCATAGCGATCTTACCGTCGCGCATGGCGCATGGGCTGTTCAGGGAATTCGCGCACATTGAACCGCCTTGCCCGTTTCCAACTGTTCAATTCAAAATGATCTGGCACAAGGCCACGCACCATTCCCCAGCGCAAAGATGGTTTCGTGGTGCAGTTCGGCAGGCGGTAGAGCAGATTGTGTAAACGGTAGGTTCCAATCTCCTACCGATCTGGTCATTTTTAACTATTGCTTGGAAAAACGCCGAACTCGACGAGAATTATCGCCATATATCAATTTTCGACATATATCACCTCAATGAAATGCGCCTTGTTGATGTAATTGCTGATGAGTACTTTCCGGGTAGCCAGCGAAAGTAGCTGGAAATCTGAGAAAGCGTTTCAAATGGATATGAAAACCTACCGGAATGACAGTGTTGCAGTCTCCAGACTTGGCTTGGGATGCATGCGCATGTCGATGATGCCGAACCAGCAGCGTTCCGAAAGCATTGCCACCATTCACGCCGCGCTGGAGGCAGGCATCAACCTCCTGAACACAGGGGATTTTTACGGCCAGGATGGTCATAATGAATTTCTTATCGGTGAGGCACTGAAAAGCGTTGACCGGGACAAGGTATTCATTTCCCTGAAGTATGGAACTTTTCAGAATGCTTTTACGGGCAGCAACAAGGTCGATGTTGGCCCAAAGAATGTGAAAACTTACATCACCTCCTCTCTGAAACGCTTGGGTCTGGATTATGTGGACCTGTATCAACCCGCTCGTGTGGATATCGGTATCCCTGTTGAAGATACCATCGGTGCGATCGCTGACCTGGTCGAAGCCGGATATGTGCGCAATATCGGCCTGTCGGAAACCGATGCAGAGACCATTCGCAAAGCGCATGCCACCCACCCGCTGAGCTTGGTGGAGTTCGCTTACTCCGTAACCGATACCTCCATCGAAAAAAGCATCCTGCCCACGGCACGTGAATTGGGTATCGGTATTGTGGCCTTTGGCGCCATGGGTTTTGGTAAATTACCCGATGCAGAAGGCGATCCTTTGATGGTTACGCTACGCCATATGGCCGCCGACAAAGGCATTTCGATTGCCCAACTGTTGCACGGCTGGCTGTTGGCCAAGGGCGAAGACATTATCCCACTGGCTGGCTCTCGCACCACAGCCCAACTAGAGGATACGCTACAAAGTTTGGATCTAAGTCTAAGCGACGAAGATCTAAACAGAATTGAAGCCGCTCGAAGTGCAAGTGAGCTGGTTGGCCGTTCAATGCCAAACATGGTCATCAAGAATGGTGTTCTTCTGGAGCAAGACTAGCCGGACACCGCGCGTTCCTACGAAACTCTCAGAATTATGTCTGCCAATTGGAGGAATTGATCCATGCGTCTAATCGTCAACGGCTCTGAATTTGATGTACCAGACTCATGGCAAGATGAAACGCTGCTTATGGTGCTGCGTGAACAGTTGGGTTTTGTTGGTCCAAAACTTGGCTGCGGCCAAGGGGAGTGTGGTGCATGCACAGTTCACATCAACGGTGAGGCTGTCCGCAGCTGTTCCATTTATGCGATTGATGTCCAGTCTGACAGCATTACCACAATTGAAGGCCTTGCCAGCGCCGATGGTGTTTTACATCCTGTTCAACAGGCTTGGTTGGACGAGCGCGTCGCCCAATGTGGTTACTGTCAGGCAGGGCAAATCATGCAAGCCGCTGCATTGTTAAATGAAGAACCTAACCCCGACGACCAAACAATCATAGATCACATGAGCAACAATCTTTGTCGTTGCGGAACTTATAAAAGGATCAACCTTGCAATCAAGAACGCTTCCCAAGTGATGCAAACAAGAAAGGCGAGCTAGAAATGAAACCAGCTACACAAAAAAAGCGGCGCTTCACACGGCGTGGTTTCTTGAAAGCTGCTGGTTGGACAGCAGCGGGTCTAACCGTCACCTATTTCGTGGGCAGAGAGTTCGCGCCAGTCATGGCGTCGATGCGCGCACCAGACTTTGAGGAGGGCACAGCGTGGATCAAAGTCGACCTGGATGGCACTGTAAGAATGCTAAGCCCCGTGCACGAAATGGGACAAGGGTCATCCCTCGGCCTAGCCCAGATCGTAGCTGAAGAACTAAATGTTGATGTTGAGGATATCCAAGTCTCGCTTCCCTCAACAAACGACGTAACGAGACTGCAGGTCACCGTAGGAAGCTCGGGAACCAGTAACAACGCCCGTCCTCTGGCTGAAGCTGCTGCTGGTCTTCGTGAAGAGCTGAGACAACGCGCGGCCAAGCAAGTTGGCCTTGATGCCCATGCTCTTGGCGATGCTAAAGGCGGTTTTACTACCCCGGAAGGTCAAGTCGTGACCTTCGCTGATATTGTCACAGGAACAAACGAAGTGATCGATCTTGGGGACCTCCCGGATGCGACCTCTTACACGTTTGATCCAGGCAGGGAGAAGGTGCAGGTTGGCAAAACTGCTTTGCAGGTTCAAGGGCGTGATATTGTAACCGGCAAAGAGGTATATGCACTCGACGTTCGTTTGCCGAACATGACATATGGGCGCGGCGTCCCAGCCCCCGTGGCGGGTGCCCAGATCGTTGATGTTGATGATGGTGGCGTCAGTAGTATGCCCGGTGTCATCAAGGTCGTCGTCGATAAAGAGCGTAATTTTGCCGGCATTGTCGCGGAAACGCCAAGCGTTCTTGACGCCGCACTCGAGCAGATGACTGTACAGTGGGACAGCCCATCAAGTTATACTCAAAAAGATATCGACGCGATGATTGATGTTGATATTGCTCTTTTGGCCGGGGAACTTGACAGCATCCTCGAAAACGATGATGTCGCTCAGGATCAGGTTTGGACCGTTGACCGACGTCAGGATTTGCCAATTGTCGAACATGCGACGATTGAACGGCGTTCTGCGGTTATTCAATTTAGTGAGCGGGACGGGCGAGAAGTGGTCGAGATCTGGGCGGGCACACAGGACATGTTCGTCAATCAAAAGAAGGCAGCTGCGGAACTTGGGTGGTCAACAGACCGCGTAACGGTTCACCTCATGCGTGTGGGGGGCGGCTTTGGTGGTCGCGCAACATATGATGTTGTCCGCGATGCCGTGCTCCTTGGACGAGAGGTTGATCGACCGGTCAAGGTGGTGTGGTCGCTACGTGACGAGTTCCTCGCAGACCGTACGCGTCCGCCATCGTCTCATCGGGTTCGGATCAAAGCAGATGACGATGGGAAAATCACCGAATGGTGGCACGCTTTCGTCAGCGGACACGTCATGTTCAACGATTTTTTGTTACCTGAAGGGGGCTTGTCGCTCGTTCGGAAACTGTTTCACGACATAGGCGCCACTATAGGTTCTCATCCATTCTATACCGTTGATCGCCGCCGCATCGAATTCACTGACGTCGAACTTCCTTTCCATGTTGGTCAGTGGCGCTCACTTGGCGCGACGCCCAATTCGCTTGCAGCCGAGGCGGCGGTTGAGGAACTCGCGCGAACGCTCAACCTGGATCCAATTTCGCTACGGATGCAAAATCTTGGCCCGGAACAAGACCGGCTCAAGACGTGTTTGACAAAGCTGAAAACCATTTGTGCCGCTCGCCCGCTTCCTGAAGACGCAGAGGTTGGTCGCGGTTACGCCGCTGCAATCTTTGCTGAGCAAACCCATGTTGCAATGGCTTTTGACGTATCTTATGAGAAAGAGAACGAACAAATCCGTATCGATCGTTGTTATTGTGTGCTTGATCCCGGATTTGTTTTCAGCCCTGATCAAGTCAAGGCTCAGATCGAAGGGGGTACCATGATGGCCATCGGGCAAGTCTTGGTCGAAGGGGCGCCTATCGATGATGGTTCGATTTCAGCTTATGGTTTCTTCGACTATCCGATTGCGACGATTGACCACGCGCCAGAATTTGAAATTGAACTCATCAGTGACCCTTCTGTTGCGCCATCTGGTGTAGGTGAAGCCGCGTTGATTGCTGCACTTCCCGCTCTCGTAAATGCCATCCGCGCAGCAACAGGATATCGCGCGAGTAAACTGCCAATAGATGAGGATGATCTTGTTGCCACAATAAACACGAAGGGTTGATCAGAGTGAATAATAGAGTGAAGCTAGGCCCAGGACCCGTTGATTTATAATATCTTGCCTGACTTACTTCGTGAGCGTTCGGTGAAGTCGACCTGACGCAATAGGATTTGATCTTCTATTCTTCCTCCAGTTTTGTCGGCAGGCGCTGGAAGGAAGTTTGCCCGTCGCTCAGGTTGCCAGGCGCTATGGCACAAGAAAAACACGGCTATATTGCTGGCTGAATGATCACCGTTACAATCCTATGCTTGAAGGGAGATCAATGCATACAACAGAAACAGGGTTTGTTTCTAACAGTGTCGTCGAGGAGTGCCTTTCGTGTTCATGCTGCGAGGAAGTTGTTCAGGCACCGCTGCCCTCCCGGCCAATCGAACGCGGGTGTCCAGGATCAGGGCTGCTGGTTCAAATTGCTGATCATAAAATCAATCGCATCAACGATCTCATGCCATGGTATTGCGCTGCTAAATCAGTGTAACTGAAGCCCTAATTGATAAAAAGGCTGGGGTCATCGGACGGACGCAGTCATGACAGCTTCCGTGATGTTGATAAGCACCACTCGCTTACCGTTGCTTGAGCGTTGTCGTGTAACAAGGCCGCGCTTTCTAAACGACCAATGACCTTGATCGCGCCTCCTTCGGTGAGCAGCAAGGCGTGTGAAACTTCACTCATCGTCACAGGTGCTCCAGACTGGCAAACACGCCCAAGCATTTCTTTTCTGAAAGTGTCAATTTACATTCTTCCATAACAGCAGCCTGCAACATTTGCCGAAGGCGTTCTGCTTTAAGCGGTAACAGATAGGCCATCCTTATGTTTAGACGCTCTTTCTCGGGTGGTAGATCTAGTTTTGCCTTCGCAATCCCTATCTTTGAATAGATTGCTTGACAAGAAAAGTATTCCAGACAAGTATATCCAAACTTATGCGGTAATAAGTTAGACAACCTGTAGCAGCCGTATGACCATGTAAAAAAGGATACGCGGATGTCCGTACCTCTGCTGCTCACCCTTTCGTTGTTCTGTGAAGTTTTGCAGGTGCATCCAATGGCAGCAACGTTGCAGGATCAAATGGAATATTTTCTAGAGAACTTGCCATCATGAATCGCGCACGCTCACAGCGCTAAATAGGCCGGACCAGATGTCGCCTATGTTTGGATCTTTTGAACGGGGAACTTATGGATGCGGCCCATTGAATTTACAGCAGTAATTTTCGTATTGGTAGGTGTTTTCATGACAGCTTGTGCGGCTACTCAAAAAGATCACAAGCAAGGGTCTTTGAATTTCAAAGATGGAGCATTTAGGAATAACAGTCTGGTCGAAACTCACTCCTTCTGGGAAGTAGCCTGGGCAGGGCTGACCTCTGACACGGAAAGAGCTAAATGGCCGAAATGGGTGGAAACGATTACAGATCCGTCCCCGCAAGACAGAGTCAATAGCAAGGACGCACGCGTCACCTTCATCAACCATTCAACTTTTCTTATCCAGATAAATGGGTTCAATATTCTCACTGACCCAGTGTTTTCAGAACGAACCAGCCCGATCTCCTTTGCTGGCCCAAAGAGGGTTCATAAACCGGGCATAGCTCTGGAGGATCTACCAGAAATCGACGTAATTATCGTAAGTCATGATCACTATGATCATCTGGACTTGAAATCCATAAATCAGTTGATTAAGCGCGACAACCCCAAAATATATACCGGACTTGGGGTGGGAAGTCGCTTGGCATCCTCTGACAACATCAATGAACTAGATTGGCTGGATAGCGCGCAAGTGTCAGATGATTTTAAGCTTTGGTTTCTTGAAGTGCAGCATTTCTCAGGTCGTACATTGACTGATAGAAACTCCACTCTCTGGGGCGGGTTTCTTATGCAGATTGGTGGCAAGAATATCTACTTTGGCGGTGATAGTGGTTACGCCAATCACTACAAGAGAACATATGAACAATTTGGACCTGTTGACTTGGCCTTTCTGCCAATAGGTGCCTATGCACCTAGGCATTTATTCAAGCCAGTGCACCTTGATCCATTTGAGGCTGTTAAAGCACACATGGATTTAAGAGCAAAACAGTCAATCGGAATGCATTATGGAACCTTCCAACTGAGTGCAGAAGCGCGCGTTGAGCCGGTTGAACTTCTGGAACAAGCCAAGCGTGAGGCTCAACTGTCCCCTTCTAGCTTTATCACGCTCAATGTAGGCCAGCCGCTGGACATGATCGGTGTTGGCTCCTCTGATTAGTACCGGTCATCCTCTCTGACAAAGCACGTAGAAATATAGAGAAACATGATCAACTACGTTAGGTCGTCTTCACCGAGCACCTACGCTTTACCGTTGATGGGAGCGATTTTACAACCTCTATCAATCGCATCATAGCTATCAAGGAAGACTGCCTTATGGGCCCTCCGGTTAGTGCTGAAATTGTTAGATAGGCTGTTTTGGAATCTCATCGAAATTGTAGGAGCCAGCCTTTGGCGTTTCAGACAGGAGAAACACAATGATAAGATTCCAGCTCAACGGAAATTCAGTTACTACTGGCGTGAATGAGGATGCCCCTCTTCTTTACGTTTTACGAAATGATTTTTCTCTGAACGGCCCTAAATTTGGCTGTGGTGCCAGCGCATGTGGTGCATGTACTGTGCTTGTTAATGGTCAGGCCGTACGGTCCTGTATCGCACCGGTCTCGCTTGTTGCCGACACCGAGGTGGTGTCGCTCGAAGATCAGACGCCCGACAGCGTTCTTTCAGTGCTTCAACAAGCATTCCTGGTTGAGCAGGCTGTACAATGTGGCTACTGCAGTAATGGGATGATCCTGACGGCTACCGAACTGCTATCGAACAATCCTGCCGCAAGTGATGCAGAAATCCGTGAGGGCATGGATGGTATTTTGTGTCGCTGCGGGGCACAGGCGCGTGTGCTAAAAGCAATCAAGCGTGCTCAAGTGCAGATTTGAGGAGGGCTAATCATGATTAAGCCTGACACAGCATCACTTTCTCGACGTTCCATTCTACACGGCATTGGGGGGCTCACCGCCTATTTCGCATTGCCGGTTTCCATCCGTACTGCTCAGGGAGAAATGCGACGCCCAAATGAATCGACAGTTGATGCCTGGATTCGTATAGATCCCAAAGGCAGCGTTTATGTGTCCTCTGGCAAGGCTGAACTTGGCCAGGGAATTCAGACTGCATTTGGGCAAATCGTTGCAGAGGAACTGGATGTCGATCTTGCGCGCATAAAGGTGATCAATCCAGACACTGACCGGTCACCAGATGAATCGTATACGGCAGGCAGCGCATCGATACAGTCGAGTGGTATGACATTACGCTACGCAAGTGCCGAAATCCGCCGTCATCTTGTCAAGATGGCAGCGGGCAGGCTCCACGCCGATTTGGTGGACATCCGTGTCGAAGATGGAGAGGTGATCGCTCCGGACGGCGGTCACATAACCTATTGGGCTTTGGTCGGTGGTTTGGAAATAAATATCCCGATCTCTGGCAATGCTCAACCAAAGCGTCCAGCAGACCATAAGTTTGTGGGTACGCCCCAGCAACGGGCTGATCTACCGGCCAAACTATACGGTGAAGCCTCTTACATCGTCGATATTCGCCTAGAGGGCATGGTTCATGGCCGCATCGTACGCCCCCCAGCACCGAAGTTCACACTCGTGGATGTATCCATCGACACCGTCAGTGCAATGGACGGTGTGATCTCAGTTGTACGGGATGGTAGTTTTCTCGGCGTGATTGCGGAACGTGAAGAACAAGCTGTGGCTGCAGCTGAAGTATTGGCCGAAGGTGCAAGCTGGGACATCCCGCCCATTGAACCACCGCTGGAGGAGTTGCCTGAACGGATTAAAACGCTGCCGTCATTCGACAGTGTTTTTCTGGAGGTTGGCGATGTTAACTCTGCCGGTGGCGAGCGTTTCGAAGCATCTTACTATCGTCCTTTTCATGCCCATGGTTCGATCGGACCATCTTGTGCGATTGCTCAGCTTGATGGCGACATCCTAACGGTGTGGTCGCATACGCAAGGTGTCTACCCAGCCCGGCGTGACATGGCAAACGTACTAGGGATGGCTGAGAGTAACCTGCGTTTCATTCATGCCCATGGAGCCGGATGTTATGGCCATAATGGTGCAGATGATGTAGCGATGGATGCAGCGCTCTTAGCCCGCGCAACCGATTTACCAGTACGTGTGATGTGGTCGCGTCAAGATGAGCTGGCTCATTCACCATTTGGCACGGCAATGCGTATTGAAATTGCTGCCGAACTTGATTCCAACAACAGGTTGCGCTCCTATGAGCACACGCTCTGGTCAGGTGCTCATATTGCGCGTCCAGGTTTGCAATCCCAAATGAGCAGCGGTAATCGTAGTGGCCTCATGCCCGCTTGGTCTACTAACAGCGATCTGCAACCCTATGCATTTCAAAGCGCAGCGTCTATGTTCGGGGCGGATCGTAACAGTGATCCGATCTATGATATCGCGAACAAGAGGCTGACAAAGCACCTTCTGCCCGAGATGCCTTTACGTGTCTCAGCGATGCGCAGTCTGGGAGCTTATTCCAATCACTACGCTATGGAAAGCTTTATGGACGAAGTTGCCTTTAATGCTGATGTGGACCCGATTGAGTTCCGGTTGCAGCACCTCAGCAATCCGCGCTATCGGGCGATTGTCGAAAAAGTTGCAGAAGAAGCCAATTGGTCTGGTCGTTCGAACAAAAAGGGCACTGGACGTGGTTTCGCATTTGGACGCTATCGGAATACATCGGGCATTTTCGCAATTGTCGTCGACGTACACGTAGATTTAGAGAATGGCGAGGTAGCCATATCGAAGGTCGTTGGAGCCATAGATGTCGGTCAGGTAATCAATCCGGACGGCGTGCTTAATCAGATCGAAGGCGGAATCATCCAATCCCTGAGCTGGACCTTGATGGAAGAGGTGACTTACGATCACACCGGCGTCACCAGCACCGAATGGTGGGATTACCCAATCATGAGTTTCGCGCAGTCCCCGGTCATTGAGCTTCATTTGATTGACCGCCCAGACTTGCCCTCTGTTGGAGCAGGTGAGGCTTCACAGGGGCCTACTGCTGCAGCACTTGCCAATGCCATCTTTGACGCAACTGGCGCTCGCGTTCGTGATTTGCCACTGCGGCCTGAAAAGATCCTGAAGCAAATGACTTAACTGAGTTCTTTTGACGGAGTTAAGCCAATAGGTTTTAGAGATTGTCGAACTGTGGCTCGAAGTAAAATGCAACGCGCATTTAATTTTGGGTATTTTCACATACCCAGACCAACCTATGCCTTCATTAGTTGAATAGCGGAGAGCTTTGGCCAGAACACGTCCAAACTGTAATCCGTACTGATGAGGAAAACTCGACAGATCGCAACATTTATTGGTGAAACTTGAAGGGCACGTGTGATGCACATCCATTTGAGCATTGCATAACAGATGCCCTAAATAAAGTTTCGCCTATAGGAGACACCTGATGAGAACACTTGCAGTGATGCCTTGGACACTAGCCTTTATTTTACTTTTGCCAATAACGGTGCACGCTCAGGATTGGCGTGATGAGGCAGGTTATCTTTATTTAGCTGATCGTCTTGATCGACCGCAGGACGGTTATTGTATTGACGTGGCCGGGTCGGGCAACTGGGTAGACTTTACCATGCCGTTAAATGCGCATAATTGCAAACGGCCGGGCTTCTATGCAGACGAGGCCGTTACCTTTTCCTCTCCTGGTGCCATTCGTTTTCCTGCTTATCGGGGGTGCGTGACAGCGGTTGGTTTGAATGGGAGAACATTGCCTGGTGCCCCGCTGATGATCAAACATTGTGCTGATGAAGTTGATATCGCGCAATATCCTTTTGTGCGGGCATCTTTACAAGATTTCACACATCGTACAGATGGGCGTATTGAATTAACTGGCACGGGGCTTTGCTTCGAGGTTGGCGCAGATTCTGACAGCACCTTTTCAGAAGATCATCGCTGGCGTACCCTAAATCTGAATACCTGCGAAGATATTCCCGAAAGTCGATCAGTCTGGTTAGAATTTGAGCAAGAAACAGAATAATACCTATGTCGCAGCCAATACTTCGAAGGGTACTGTCGCAAACATCGCTGGAATGCCCTTTTGGCTCAGTTGGCCCTTCCTGATCTTGTAGTCAGCAATTTGGCGCTATCAACTTAATCCGAAGTTTGCCGCAATAGTTTTCTCCAGACGCATTTTAATGCTTCAAGCTCAGCAGCTTGTTTCCATTGTGAAAAAGCGTTGATACGGTAGAGGTGAGTGTCGATTGCAGATCGTTGGTGGTGAGGTGGAACGAAGAGATTGCGCAGGCCGGAGAATGTTTCCAGAAATCTTTGAAGCTGGCCTGGCGACTTGAACTTTTGCATGGCTCGTTTTCGCGAGGGCAAACGCAAGTTCTCGGAGCGGTTGTTTAAGTCCTTATGGCTGAGGTGCTCAACAGCTGGCATCACTTTGTGTTTTGCCGCACCATAAGAGCCGAGTTTGTTGGTAACAATTCGTTTTGGAGCAAATCCCTACCTTGGTAACAGACATGTCATTAAACGTTTAGCAGCCATGGTATTGCGTCGTTTTTGAAGGGTCTCATCCAGTATGTAACCATCTAGAGCAAGGGCCCGCCACAGATAGCATCGCTGGCCCTTGAACTTGATCACAACATCATTAAGATATCTGAGCTTTGTGCTCTTTTGCGTCGCAACCGATGACTGTAAGCTGGGCCAAACTTGATGCCCCACTGGCAGATGGTTCATATGATAAGGTTATGTCGTGCTCCGACAACATTTCTGCGACTGAGCAGCCCCATTGGAGTGATCCGAGTTGAAAGTGAGTGCATTGTTGGCCTTTGATCCATCTGAATGGTGGCTTCCGGGACTGGCGGGTGATAGCTCAGAGCACTGTGGGGTCGTTTGGTGTTGTAGTGTTTTCTCCAGCATTCGATGATGATTTGAGATTCAAGGAGGGAATAGAAGATTTCACCGTTCAGTAGCTCGTCGCGCATACGCCCGTTGAAGCTCTCGCATTACCCGTTTTCCCAAAGTGTGCGTCCGGTGACCCCGGCCTTTTTATTGATTAGGACTTCAGTTATGCTTATTTAGCAGCGTAACACCATGGTATGAGATCGTTAATGCAATTGATTTTATGATCAGCAATATAGGCCAGCACCCATGTGAGCCAGGCTTGCAGGTCGACATCATTGAGTTTCAATGAGGTTGAGGCGATGGCAGCAGCTTTTCCTCCGCCCTCTAATCCCATGAAGAGATAAATTTTCCTTCTCAGAGCCAAAGGCTTCAATGCGCGCTCAGCAGAATTATTGTCCAGTTCCAGCTGGCCATTATCAAGCTAGGGCCATGAGCAAAGTAGCCTTTTGTGATCCGTTGGGCACTACAGGCACTATACTCATGTGACCGCAAAGATCCATCAACGCCTCCTAACCAAGACATTAAAAACAATTATTTTGACAGCAGCAACCCTTGAGGGAAACACCCGAATGTCCAGTATTCGCCCTCATCTCTGGCAACAGGCTCTCGCTTACCTCAGTTCTCGCGGTGCTGCGAACGGTAGCAAAGTTCGCATCTTACTAGTTCAAAATCACCAAAGCGGGTGAATGCGATTCAATGTTCCCTTGTTGTTCTTCGTAACGCCCAAAATACACGCTGGGTCCAGTTGGGACTATCTGATCGATGAAGCTCAAGAAGTTGGCAGCACCTATAATGCAGTTTGTACGCCAGATTTCTTCGGTTTCAACGACAAGGGTGAGCTGCAATACTGTGGCAGCTTGGATGATGCTGGCTTCACCGACCCAACCAACCGCACACCAGAACTTCTCAATGCCATGCGTCAGGTTGCCAAAACCGGCTGCGGACTGAAGCATCAGATCCCGAGCATGGGTTGTTCAATAAAGTGGAAGTAGATCTGTTTGCGCGAAGGCTAGTCAAATTGGAGGCAATGATAAAGCAGGACGCAGTAGCCGCTAGCAGAGGGCCATGATGTATGGACCGCCTGCATTTCGCAAGAGAGTTTTTACTTGGAACCTTGAAGTCGCTACTATGTATCCGACCTGTTTATCGGCACGCGGGCCGTGGCCTTGATGGTAATACGCACGTACCTACAGTCTAATTACCGGACAGGTTACTTAGCACCATTATGGCCCTCTGACTTTGGGTGCGTTCTTTCTTCCGT
>NZ_LMCJ01000025.1:53547-55298 GCF_001623085.1 Pseudovibrio sp. W74 | reverse complement strand
CGGACAAATGGCAGGTATGGTCACGCTGCTACGTGCTAGAAATGTCTGGAAGTTCGGGCCAAGAGCTGCCATTCGGCGAACACCACCAAGGGTTGAGACGCGATTACTCGAAGGCTTTTTCTATCGCTCTTATGGCGATATTGAGTTACTCAACGCTAACCAACTGCAATCGTTCGAGCCTCCTTTTAAAATCTTCAGTTAGAATGTGCTTTCAACGTTAGATGGGTTCCATCTGGCTGACTGATGAAGACAGCAGGTATCTTTTTATAGAAGAACAAGAAACAGCTCATGGCCATTGAAGACGTTCGCTGTGCCGTAGAAACTAAGGCAAGCCAGCGACCGTTCATAACGCTTGTTGTTAAGCTGGTTTATAAGCAACCCAACCGCGAAATGTAAATGCAGTATAGAAAAGCTGGATATCTCTGAACCCTGCTTCTTCCAAGACTTTCACATCATCATCAGGGGACAGCACTGGGAGTCTGCTTTTCATTGTTTTGATGTTTGCATTTACCTTCTGTGCGTCAAAGCCAGATCTTCCCAGATACGCACCATAACGCTGCAGCCACAGATCTGGTTTTCCATCGTTCTGCGGGAAACTATGTTGGGCGACAATAAAAGGTGCACCTGGGCGTAGCCTGCGAAATACCTCGCGCACGGCACGCAAACGCTCTTTCCGAGAAAGGAAATGAAGCGTCAAAAGACATGTCGCTCCATCGTAAGGCCCCTTTGGAGCAGCCTCGATGTATCCTTCGATGAAGGTGACGCGGTTAGCATCGCTTCCCAATGTGTTCTGAGCTTGCATCAACATCTCAGTAGATGGATCAACACCCACGAAGCCCCAGTTCGCAGACTGCGCTATGAATGCTCTCAACTCTAACCCGCCGCCAGCCCCCAAAACGAGCACATTGCCTGCCTCAGGGACTCTTTCTGAAAGCAGTATCCCTGCCATTTTATGCAAGCTTTCTAAACCTGCTACCTGCCGGGAAACTCTATCTGCATAGGTATCTGTGTCACCAGAGTTGGTTTGGAAGTTCATATGTTTTTCTGACTTAAGATGAAGAGATTTGTCTGAACATAATTGCCAGGCACACTTATATTTGTATCACTTGATGATACGAATATGGGGAACTTTGTCAAACTCTGGTGACAGCTACGTACATTGAGGAAAACAGTGATATGAACAGGGATACTCGCTTGTCTGGTGTTTTGCATGTTCTCCTACACCTTGATCATGCAAGGAAGCCTCTAACATCCAGCGAGTTAGCAAAGACAATGAGAACCAATCCAGCCGTTTTCAGACGAATGATGGCGGGGTTGCGATCAGCTGGTTATGTACGGTCTGAAAATGGCCCCGGTGGAGGATGGTCACTGGAAAAAGCACTCTCCGAGATTACTCTACTCGATGTATATAATGCTTTGGGGCAGTCCAGCGTGTTCTCATTTGGCCTGAGAAATGAACCTTCGAACTGCAAGGTTGAAAGGGCTGTAAATAGAGCCCTCTTGAGCACAATGATGGAAGCCGAGAGTCTGCTTCTCAATCGTTTTCACGATCTAGCTCTTGATGAGATAGCATGCAGCGTCGAAGATTTGTAGAAATGAATCTTTGTTGAATAAACATGAGTCTCAGTATGTGCTTTGTAAACTCCACTTGAAGTTGGCAGCAAATACAAACTCAGAGTGCTGAAAAGAAGCGCAAAAATCCGCTTTTGGTCGCTGTTACATGCTAGAAGTGCCTAGAATTTTGGGCCATT
>NZ_LMCJ01000025.1:53392-53537 GCF_001623085.1 Pseudovibrio sp. W74 | reverse complement strand
CGCAAGAGAGTTTTTACTTGGAACCTTGAAGTCGCTACTATGTATCCGACCTGTTTATCGGCGTGCGGGCCGTGGCCTTGATGGTAATACGCACGTACCTACAGTCTAATTAGCGGACAGGTTACTTAGCACCATTATGGCCTCT
>NZ_LMCJ01000025.1:52853-53331 GCF_001623085.1 Pseudovibrio sp. W74 | reverse complement strand
TCCATGCTTATGCTCTGTCGCGAACTTTTAAGGAGGTTCTGGTTAGATCGCCTCCATATCAGCTGTATGGTTGTCAAACTCCGTGCAATTATACAATACGCTCCAGGCGATCCTTGCCAGCTTATTGGCCAGAGCAACGGCCAATTTATTCTTATGCATTCGCTTGGATGCCCGCTCCAGCCAGTCTCCGAAACTCAAGTTCTGCCAAAGTTTCGGGCGCATCATCAAAACGTGTGCCGCCTGCACCAACAACATGCGTAAATAGCGATTTCCGGCTTTCGATATTTTGCCCAGGATGGGCTTGTCTCCTGTACTGTACTGCCGGGGGACCAGGCCCAACCAGGCGCCAAGGTCGCGTCCGCGTTCAAAGGCAGATCCGTTGCTGATGGCGGCCACCAGCGCGGTGGAGATGATGGGTCCGATGTCGGGGATACTCATCAGAAGTTGGCAGCCAACGTCATATTTGCTGATCTGTTCG
>NZ_LMCJ01000025.1:0-52843 GCF_001623085.1 Pseudovibrio sp. W74 | reverse complement strand
TCCATGCTTATGCTCTGTCGCGAACTTTTAAGGAGGTTCTGGTTAGATCGCCTCCATATCAGTTGTATGGTTGTCAAACTCCGTGCAATTATACAATACGCTCCAGGCAATCCTTGCCAGCTTATTAGCCAGGGCGACGGCCAGTTTATTCTTATGCAGTCGCTTGGATGCCCGTTCCAGCCAGTCTCCAAAGCTCAAGTTCTGCCAAAGTTTCGGTCGCATCATCAAAACGTGTGCCGCTTGCACCAACAGCATGCGTAAATAGCGATTTCCGGTTTTCGATATTTTGCCGAGGATGGGCTTGTCTCCTGTGCTGTACTGGCGCGGGACCAGGCCCAACCAAGCGCCAAGGTCTCGTCCGCGTTCAAAAGCAGATCCGTTGCCGATGGCGGCCACCAGCGCGGTGGAGATGATGGGTCCGATGCCGGGGATACTCATCAGCAGTTGGCAGCCAACGTCATATTTGCTGATCTGTTCAATCTCGGTACTGGTCGCATCGATGCGTTCGTCTAGCCACAGCCAGTCTTCATAAAGGCCGATCAGGATGTCGTGCATGCGCGAAGAAATCTCATTGGCGCGATTGTCGAGAATGGCGAACAGAGAGTTTCTCAAACTGCTACTACCTGTGCGCACCGCAATTCCTTGCTCTAACAGGAAGGCCCGGATCTGGTTGATGGTGGCGGTACGACGCGAGACCAATCGGGATCGAACTCGATGCAGAGCTTGCAGATCGAGCTGATCCTGGCTCTTTTCCTGCACGTAATTCAAATTGGGCCGCAGCACGGCCTCGGCCACAGCTTCAGCATCGTTGTAATCGTTCTTCTGGCCTTTGACGAAAGGCTTGGTGTATTTGGCGGCGATGATACGGGGATCGAACCCCAGTTTGCGCAATGTTCGGCTAACAAAATGCGCACTCATGCACGCTTCCATGCCCACAATACAGCGCGGCAACTTCTCGAACGTAGCCACGAGGGACAGACGCCTGATCTTTTTCCGAAAAGCGTAGCTACCATCGTCATTGAACCCAACGATGTGTAATGTATCTTTGCCAATGTCGATGCCGACGGAAAGAAGTTCTGTGATCATGGGACTGCTCCGGTTTCATGAGAACAGGATCACTATAGAGCCTGCCCCTTAGGGGAGCAGGCGGTCCATCCCACTACCGGACCTTCGGACGTTTCCATCAAGGGTTGAGTACAGCTTAGGTAAAGTGTTACGCAAGCTCTGAAACGAGATTTCGTTAAAGTGAGTCCTCAATATGAGGCAACAACATCTCTACTTTTAAACTCGATCAGTTAGCGGGGGATTGCCACCTGCCTGCCTCACCCAGCAGCATCCTAGAGTGTCATACCTTGAACTACTCAGAAGTTCCTGAGCTATATTGGTATTTATCGGAATCTGAGGTGCCCCCAAGTGCGTTGTACCCCGGCTTCGACGGTTGTGCCACTGAAGCAAGAAGATTTGAAGAAACCAACGCTGTTAGTTCTTGCAACATTTGTGTCTTGCATAGTGTCAAGTTCGGTTATTGGGCAAAATGCTGCGCAGTATGATTATCTATCTGCGCTAGACTTTGCAACAGAGCGGTTATTTACGTGTCAGAAGCATTGCTACAGAGATATTCCGGAATGAATAATCTTCCGGAGTGGTCTTCAAAAGGGTTTCTGCTGTCTTGTAGATCTGGTCTAACAGATTTGCTTTTGATGGTGTATCGGGGAGATTTCCACGCAACACTGCTTGAGTGAATGCCCGGAAGAAGTTGACATAATTGGTAGCATAGCGATCCAGATCTTTGTCTTGCTTGTAAGCTTCAACAAAGGGGACTGGCACTTCATAGCTTTCTGTTCGATCCAGCGTGTAAAGACCGGCCAGATTATACGCTGAGTTCGTTAAAGGGGATGTCAGCTCTTCCAGACTGCGGAAATAGACTGGCTGATAGTATCTCTCATATACTTGCGAGGAAATATTGCCGAGTTTGACATGCGCTAGAAGAGCGTCGTTGAGAAGGTCGAACAGGCCGTCGCAGGTGCGGAGTTCATTTGTACAGCCGAAGACCTGAACCATAAGCTTGCCGCCTGATACAAGTTCGTTCGCCCGGGCGGTTAAAAAGGCTGCCATGTCATCTTCGGCTTGCTTCGCAAATATCTTACTCTCTTTTTCTGTGACGTGACCGTTTGCCCGCCTTTTGCTGGGACCGTTTGGCAATACGTATCCGGGCAACTTATCAAGCGGGCGTTCGGACAAGTAGCCGATTGAGTTGAAGGTAGTGGCGACATGAACGCTGTCTGCTGGCAGTAATTGATCATACATCGATCCGCCAACGGCTGCTGATGAGACCCGCTGTGAGCCGAATGTTGATTGTCCGTCAGGTCTTAAACCAAGAAATAACTTAGAATAATCATTTGTCGGCAAATCAGAATGGATCGTCAGAAACGGGCGGTCTGTCTGCTGCATTGTCTTGCCGATGAGGTGACGCATGACAGAAATAGAATTGCGTCCTTCAGAACACCCAAAGTCTGCAAAGGTAACTGGTCCTGAGCTTTTTTCTAAGGGCAGACTTGAGAGAGTGTCTTCTAACCAGGGTAGGACGGCTGCGATTTGCTCCCACTGTGGGGCGGAGTTGGCATCATAAAAACCGCCGCCAGCCATGCCGGTCATGCCTGTTGGGCGACGCTGTGTACCCACTGTCTCTTGATCAAGATTTGTCATAAATTTCTCCTGAAAATCGCTAATATTGCGTCGGATCTATAATTTCGTTTCTAAATGTATCAAGCGTTTAAATGGCATATGCTTAGAGCATGTCGCGTTCATAAGCTGATGTGTTCACCAAGCGCGCGCGCGAGTACGTTTCCTTTATGTCAGCGGAACGCATGTGAGCTGCGAACAGCGGCAGCCCGGTGAGAGCGAGTCCTCCGACCAGATTACCGATCACGACCGGGATCTCATTCCAGATCAGATAATCGAGAATGGAAAAGTCTCCACCCAGTATCAGCGCCGTTGGAAACAGGTACATGTTGACTACCGAATGCTCGAAGGTCATTGCAAAGAACAGCATGATCGGCATCCACATTGCGATGACTTTTCCGCTGACCGAGGTGGAGACCATTGCGCCAACCACACCAAGGGATACCATCCAATTGCACAGGACGCCGCGGATGAAGATAGTCATCATGCCGCCCATGCCATGTTCCTTGTAGCCCACCGTGCGGTTCTTACCGATGTTCGCGATGACCTCGCCAACATGATTGACTGGTGCTGAGAAACCGTAGGTGAAGATGACAGAAGTTAGAAAAGCGACCAGCAGGGCGCCTAAAAAATTGCCGATGAAAGTAATCGTGATCGCCTTTACCACACCGCTAAGAGTGACGTGGGGCCGCCTGTCAATCCAGGCCAACGGGGCAAGAACGAATATTCCGGTAACAAGATCGAACCCCATGAGATATAGCATGCAAAAACCAACAGGAAACAGGACAGCCCCTACGATGGGGAAGCCGGTTTGCACGCCGACGGTGATTGCAAAGACCGCAGCAATTGCCAGAATTGCGCCAGCCATGAAGGCCCGGATCATCAGAATTCTTGGGTTTATGAAGATTTTTTCCTCACCCACGTCAATGATCTTTTCGACAAAGATGCGCGGTTCGTTATAAGACATTCCAAATCTCCATGTTCTATAAACCAACTACTCCCAAACAATGGTGCGGGCAGCACTCTTCCACCTGCTAGATGTTTGGGTGATACGGACGTTGAGCGGACTTCATCTGCTTCGTGCCATGCTTTCCTCCGGGGTTTGGGTTTCAATCACCTTTGGTGCTTTATGCCTGGTGACAATCAATATGCCCACCACGATCAGGCTGAGATTGAACATGAAATAAGATCCGAAACCTTCATCGAAGAATATCCATGCCAGCAATACAGTTATGGGTGGGCCTAAGAAAAAATAGCTCTGCGAACGTGAAATATCGCCGCTTCGTATGAGAATATAAAAAAGCACCCAGCTTCCTAGAGAAAGAACAACGCTTAGCCAAAGTAATGATCCAAGCAGAGGGACGGACCAGTTGATGACCATTGGCTCGAAGGCAAGCATTAGTCCAAACACGGGGATGAGCGCACTTAAATGCTGGATCAGTGACCCTGTCATCAGGTTCATGTGCGCTATAAATCGCTTTTGGTAGAGCACGCCTGCGACCATGCTGAAAAGACACAGGACTGTAAGCAACACCCCGCTATAGGTGTTATTATCTAAATTGGCTTTTTGATTGACGACGAGCAGGACACCTATTGTCCCGAGCAACAAGCCCAGTATCAGTTTGAAGCTGAATCTTTCGCCCAGAAAAGCGATTGCCCCCACAGAGGCGAGTGCTGGATGCAGTGCCATAATCAGGCCAACTGTGCCTACATCCATCCCCCATTCATATGCGATCAGCATACCTGTGAAGCAAAATCCGTGTATGAGAATTCCGGTCACGCAGACATGGAATACTTCTATCGGTTTATTGTGCCACTCAGCCTTGATTAAAAAAATGATGCTTAAGAAAAGCGGAACTGGAGCGGCTAATCGCAGGGTTTGAAACGTAAACGGATCTGTATATGCGATGCCGATTTTCGATGCCACATACCCCGAACTGTAAAGAATGACGAACAACAGCGGTAAAACCTGATTAGCAATTACCGCCGGGTTCGGTCTTTGGCGTGGAGGCATATATTCGTTTCCAGTTCGCTTTCCGTGATTGAATAAGAGGTTAACCAGCTGTTATTTAATCACAATCTGCCGCTGCCAGATATTCACGGAGGTAGCTTTTGAAATCAGGTGGAATTTCGGCAGTTGCAATTTTGCCGTGTTCGCCCGACGCTTTGGCGTGAATGACTGTCAGCTGGCCTCTGGAAACATCTTCTTCGCGGCCATCGCTCAGCTTTTTACAGATGAAAAAATTAAGCACCAGTGACTTTGTGCCAATCCGGCCAACATTTATGGCGATGAGTATCTCATCGCCAAAGGTCATTGGTCGCAGAAAATCGCAGTTCACTGAGAGGATCGGCCACTTTTGATCTTTGGCCGGATCGCAGATACTCATTCCGCCTTGCTGGAAAAACCTCGTCTCCGCATATTCTACATATCGAAAGATATTTGAAAAATGCGCGATGCCTGCCATGTCTGTTTCGCAAAACTCTACATTTTTGGAAACAGAAAACAGCTTCGCATTTGATGACACTTCAATGTCTTTAAGCATTATGCAATCCAATCAAGCTGTTTCGCGGATGACACGCTTTAGTTTTTTTCCTGTGACCCCTTCGTTAGACCCGGGAGAAACCTGCTTGATTTCAGTGATATCCGGAAGGTTATTCTGGTTGGAATATACGAATATTCTCTGCGCGATATCTGCGAAAGGCAGGCCTTCTTTGATTTCTGCTTCAACCTTTAAAGTTCCTTCAAGTTCGCCTTGGACCACTGTACAATCGAAGATCTCAGGAATATTTTTCAAAAAGGCCTCTTCGAGCTGGCAGCTATAGTAGGTTTTGCCGCCCAGCAGCATCGAATCGCTTGTTCTATCAACGTGGTAGTAAAGGTCATTCTCGCCTTTGTAGATTAGGTCTCCAGTAAGCCAGTAGCCGTCAAGAATGGCGTCTGCGGTCGCCTCTTGATTCTCCCAATACCCTGAAGTCACACTCGGTGATTTAACTCCAAGCCTGCCGACTACGTCATAATCGGTGATTTTTTTGTCCTGTTCATCAAAGAGCGCGACTTCGATCCAGGAAAATGGTTTACCCACACAGCGGTTGTAGTTGTTGGTCTTAAGCGTGTGGATGTTTCGAAAGATCCCAAAAGCGAATTCCGAAGAGCCCAAGTTATCAATAAACAGAGCACCATTTACGCGTTTTCCATCCTCATAACGATGACCGTATTGAAGCATTTTTCTGACATGAGGCTCATGACATGCATCCGCAGTACTCATCCATATATTGATGGAGGCGAGGCGGTCTGGATCAATGTCAATCCGACACAAATCAACATAAACACTAGGGAATGCGAACATTATTGACGGCTCAAAAGTCTCAATTGCCGCCGCTATCCCTTCAGGAGATTTATCTGAAGTGACAATCAGATGGTTCATACGCATTATGTTGCTCATCAGCATTGTGATGGCAGCCGCATGTGAGATCGGTGCAGCCGATAACATAGCATTGCCGAGCTTCTTACCAAGCTGCTTCTTGACCCCGTAAATTATCGACTTTTGACTAAAAGAAACCGCCTTGGGAAGACCCGTCGTACCGGAAGTATGACTAATGAGAACAGTATCATCATCCAAGTGATCATAGGTTTCACAGGGAAGCGAGAAAGGTTGTTTTTCCACCTCAATGATATCTGTTGTTGGACATTCGAAATTGGCGTTGTAGGTGAGGATCTCACCCAGCCTTTCCCCTTCAGAAACAAGCAACTCAGGCTTGATCTTTGATAGATACTTACTCGCAATTTCCGGCAAAACTCCGCCATTTAAAAATGCAGGGATAGCTCCGATCTTCGTTAAAGCGAGGTAGTGAAGATAATAGGAAATGCTATCATCTAAATATAATGCGACAATGGATTTCGCCCGTATACCCAAATGCCAGTAGCAAGATGCTATATGGTTTGCTTTCGCTACCAGGTCATTTAAGGAAAATGCCCAAGCTTGTCCCTCAATATCAATGTGAGTGACTGCTGTACGTTCATTATCTACTGCTAACTCGTGGACGCGAAAAAGAAAATTTCCAGCCCCTATCGTTGGGTCATTAGCTATTTCACTTATCAGAGAATCCTTGTCCTCAGCGCTGTCGCCGTTTGTATTTTCCGCCTTGCGCAACATGTGCCGTTTTAATTTGCCCGTTTCGGTTTTGGGCAAACTGTCAACAAAGATAATCGATCTTGGATATTTGTATGGTGATATAGTGTTCTTCACATGCTCTTGTAACGCCTCAACTAAGCTCGGTGCTTTGCTATTCTTATCGGCCAGAACGACATGCGCGCGGACGATACTTCCTCTATCTGGATCTGGTATACCTACAACTGCACATTCTCGAACGGATGGATGTGAAAGCAGTGCTTCTTCAACTTCAGCAGCAGCTATATTGTAGCCAGACGAAATAATCATATCGTCTGCTCTAGAAACGAAGTGTAGCTTTCCATCCTGATCTTTGCGGAAGAAGTCGCCGGTGATGTTCCAACCATCTTTGACATATTCGGCCTGTCGGTCATCATCCATATAGCGACAACCTGTTGGTCCACGGAAACCCAACCAGCCCGGCTTCCCAATCCCGACAGGTTTCATACCATCATCAAATACTTCAACCTCGTACCCCTCAATTGGCCAGAGGCCAGCAGAGCCTGACTGAAAGTCTTCCAGGCGGGTTGAGATGAATGTGTGTAGTGCCTCGGTTGACCCCATCGCATTTATGATTGGAACGCCTATACGATCTTGCCAGTGTTCTAACACTGGTTGCGGTAAGTTCTCACCAGCGGATACAGCGCAACGTAAAGTCTTGAGAAGTTTGCAGTTAACTTCTTCAGAAAGCATAACTTTGTATGCTGTTGGTGCGGAGAAGCAGACAGTTGCATCATACTGGCCGATAAATTCTGCCAGATTGAATGGTGACGTCTGCTCCAACAAAACGGCAGCTGCGCCAAAGCGTAACGGGAACACCGCCAAACCGCCCAAACCGAAAGTGAATGCCAACGGAGGTGTACCTATACAGACATCACCTGGCACAATTTTTAGGACTTGCCTTGCAAATCCATCAGCAATTGCAAGGATATCGCGATGGCGATGCATGGTGATTTTAGGCTTCCCGGTCGTGCCGGATGTACTAGCTAGCAGTGCAATGTCGTTCTGAGAGGTTTTAGCTGCCTCATACTTAGTCGATTTGAAGATTGCCTTAGCATTCACAGTCGCTTTGTCGTCAATGATTGCCGAAAATTCCGCAATTTTAAGATCAGGGCGTGTGTTTCTATCCAACAGGCTTAGCTCTTCATCTAAACCTTTTTGGCAAAGAACCAAATCTACCTTAGCCCTATCGATCAAGATGCTCAGTTCGCCCGCACGCATGAGCGCAATGGTATTGAAAGCAACTGCACCAACCTTCAAGATTGCCAAAAAGCACGCCACCATCATTGGGCAGTTTCTCGACCTAATCATGACCCGGTTCCCAGGCATGACGCCGAAATCTTCACTGAGAACTCTAGCAATCTGATTTGAAAGATCTCTAAGCTGCTGATACGTCAATGTACCATTTGAGCCGATTAAAGCCGGATGTTCGCCGAACCCCCGCTCCACTAAGGCATCAACTAGTTCAACTCCTACGTTTAACTTCTTTTGATATGGGTAAAGATCAATTTTAAATTCTGGCTGTAGTTCAGTTACTGGGAGATTATTGTTGACAAATTCGTCAACATGCCCGGTTTCAAGCAACATTTTCATCAGCCTCCTAAATAATAATATTTATAATATTACTCTTATGTAAAATATATATTTTAGATTTGATAAGATCAATTCAATACTATCGTTATCGATATAATACTTGTTTTTTTATGATCAAATTTCAAGAACCAAATAAATGAAATGTTTTCATTTTTAAATTCGAATATTCTAATTTAGAAACTCTACGGTAATATGTGGATATAAACCCCGAGGGTGACTGATGAGCCATGTACGAAAAACGACCAATCTAGCGGAAATGAACACCTCAAGTCGGGCTCAACGAATTGTTGTAATTGGTGCAGAAGGACATGTTGGAACGACGATATGTGCTGCGTTACCGGACCATCACGATGTGATTAAAGTTGGACGTAACAGTGGTGACGTAAATGCAGATATCTCAGAGAGATCCTCTATTGATGCCATGTACAAAGAGATCGGAAAAGTAGACGCTGTTGTTCTGGCTGCTGGTGCGGTTCATTTCTGCCCTCTCGAGCAATTTCCTGAAGATAAATTTTTATTTAACCTCACGCACAAGGCAATGGGCCAGATCAACTGCGTACTCGCAGGCCTAAACTATCTCAATGACGGCGGGTCGTTTACCCTATCAAGCGGTATTCTGGATAGAGACCCGATCCGAATGGCAAGCGGTGCAGCTGCTGCCAATGGTGCTATCGGCGGATTTGTGAAGAGTGCGGCGATTGAAATGCCACGTGACACTCGGATTAACGTTGTTAGCACGGGGCTCCAGGACATTTCCGTCGAACGATATGGAAGCGTTTTTCCTGGTCATACTCCAGTCTCATCAGAAAGGGTCGCAAATGCCTATCTTAAGTGCGTTGAGGGAGGCATTAACGGACAACTGGTGACCGTAGACTAAGGTGTTTGAAAGCAATGCTGCATGGGGGGGGGCAAAGTTTGAAATTTAAACTCGTAAGCTATAATTTATGTCCTTTTGTGCAGCAGGTATTTATAGCCCTGTCGTTGAAAGGCCTCGATTTTGACATCGAATATATCGACTTGTCGAACCCTCCAACGTGGTTCACAAAAGTTTCCCCGCTAAAAAAAGTGCCAGTTCTTTTCGCTGGTACAAATCAGGTGCTGTTTGAATCTATAGCAATAATCGAGTTCATTGAGGATTACGCTGAGCAAAAGACATATCCGTCGGACTTGTTTGAACGATCCCGTGACCGTGCGTGGATTCAGTTCATTAACCAGCTGATGTGGAGTCTGTATGATCTTTCCGTAATGGGGAGTGAGGAAGAATACGGTTCAACTGTAGGAACGCTTCATAAAAAGCTCGATGAACTGGAAGCTGCCTCGCACGGTGGGAAGTACCTTTTTGGCGATTCATTCTCGCTCGTAGAAGCCGCAGTAGCGCCATTACTTCTTCGCTTGAGTTATCTTGACGAAATAGCCCCCGGTCTTCTTGACGAAGTACGTCATAGCAATATTTGCAGAGTCAACAACCAGTTAATGGCTGACGCAAACGTTCAACGCTCAGCTCACAGTGACCTAAAACAGGCTTATTACAAATTGCTCGGGAAGCGGCAGGCGTACTTGTCCACTTTCCTGCCTGAGAAATTCAAATCAGCTGAAAGCACGCCTTTAAGATATTGATCGGCACCAAATTACAATTTGCCAGGACAATACATTTTCATCTCAAAACCGCAGTTTTTTTCTGAGTCATGCGAGCCATAGAAAATTGGAAAAAGTAATATGACGTCTACTAAAGTATTTGAAAAAACCAAAAGGTCTACAATTAAACGAGCCCCTGAATACGCAGATTACAGCGAGCAAGCAGTCTACGATATATTGGATAGCGGGTATATGTGTACGATTGCGTTTGTACTCGACGGCAAGCCCTTCTTAAATCCCACACTTTACTGGCGCAAAGGTAATTACGTCTATTGGCATGGTCTAGCTGGCAGCAAGATGTTGCTTGAACAGGCCAAAAAAATTGATGTTTGCTTCAATGTAAGTCACCTGGACGGGCTGCTTTTAGGACGCTCAGCTTTTCACCATTCTGTAAATTATCGCTCGGTCACGATCCATGGCAAATCAGAGCTGGTTGAAGACAGTAATGAGAAGATGGATGTCGCATTTGAATTCGTCGAAACATTATTTCCTGGTCGCCGCTCAGAGCTGCGTGAGCATAAAGAAGAAGAAATCCAAAAGGTTAAGTTCATGCGTTTGCCAATTGAGGAAGTATCCGTAAAGCATCGCTACGACAACTCTGTCATGGATATTTTGAGAAGGCAGCAGAGCAACGCACTTAAGGAGTATGGTCCTGAAGGTGTAAACCCCCACTGTTGGACAGGAACAATTCCAATTCGCACAATACTTGAAACACCGATTCCAGATACCGCTACTGATCCAAACATTCATTCGCCTGATTATTTGTCCCAATCTAAATTCAAACGCGAGTTCTGAGGCAAGTTGAAGTCTAGATCACTACCAAGGAGGGAATGAGGTGAAAATAGTTGTTATTGGTGCAAGTGGAGATATTGGTCGAACGGTTTGTAAAGAGCTCAGCAAGAGACACGAAGTTATTAGAGTTTGCCGCAGTTCTGGTGACTATCAGACTGATATGACTGACATGACATCTCTTGAAAAGCTATTTAATGCGATTGGAGAAGTGGACGCTATCGTAGTGACAGCAGGCTCTGTTAAATTTGCAAAATTGCAGGAAATTTCTCAAGCTGAATTTATGTATGCACTCTCCGATAAAGTCATGGGCCAAGTGAACGTTGTTCTTGCAGGTATGAGTTATGTCAGAGATGGTGGATCCTTCACCCTAACAAACGGGCTATTGGATCAACATCCTGTTCCAAATGGTGTTGGCGCTGCGACAGCAAATGCTGCACTCTCTGGTTTTGCAACAGCTGCAGCGATTGAAATGCCTCGCAACATTAGACTGAACGTCGTGAGTCCAGGCCTCATGGACATTTCCTATGAGCGCTATGGAAAAACCCTCAAGGGGCACGAACCAGTTTCTTCAAAAATTGTCGCCGCAGCTTATGCGAAAAGTGTTGAGGGATCCGCTTCTGGGCAACGTATTATAGGAGAATAAAATCAAGGAAAGAGATCTCTACTTGCCTCACATTCTTACTTGCAAACCCAATTCTAAAATGTCCTTTTGGAGGCCTTACAACGATGCGGTGTTTATTTGTCCAGATAAAATGCAAACCAGGATCGTGGCGTAGTATCGCAAATGAGATTGCCATCAAAGAACTACATTCCGAGATTTATTCGATCAACGGTGAATATGACATCATGACAAAAACATATTTGGAAGATTTCAACGAAGCACCAAACCTTGTTTCCAAAATGGTGAGCGATATCGAAGGCATTGAAAAGACTTCAACTATGTTCGCATTCGATCCATTCTGAGCGTTAGTTTTATCGCCAGTTGACAGTTTAGATATAGAGATGATCAACACTGGAGAAATGGAATTGGGATTAAATTATTTTGAGATAAACGCAGATGCCGTAAATTCACTCCTCTCTATCAAAAAGCAGGTCCCTGCAATTGAGGAAACCCTGAAAACTTTGGTGGAGTTGCGTGTTTCACAAATCAATGGCTGCGCATACTGTGTAGATTTGCATTCAAACGAAGCTAGAAAAGCTCATGTTCATCAACAGAAACTGGATTGCTTACCGGTGTGGAAGGAGAGCAACCTTTTCTCACAAAGAGAGTGCGCTGCCCTCAGTTGGGCAGAAAGCGTCACGAGAATCTCTGAGGAACGTGAATCTGAGGGCAATTTGAACCTTCTATTGGAGACCTTCACGGAAAAAGAAGCCGTAGATTTGACATTCATCGTATGCGCAATGAATGGTTTGAACCGCCTTGCTATAAGTTTTGGCGACAAACCCAAAAGTTCAGTTTCTAAATAGATTTCTCATAGGAGCATGATCGTGCTGTCGGTGTCTCGTAAATCAAATTTCAGTTTGCCCAACGTATTGAACTCGGGCGCAATGTCGCCTTAGAACGCAGGATATGCGAGGGGCATTCTACTTAAGATATGCAACGTCAACATTTGCCCATCACTTCTAAATTGCAAACTTACGGGATTTGAGCATTGCCGCGATTACGTGTGTAAAGCATCCGGCTCTGTTGCAAACGTGTCTTAGAGCGCAATTTGTGTGACTTCAGGGCTATCTTATTAGATTTTATCGCTCTGAAGATGGTTTTCAAGCATGGTCATAGCTTCAGATAGAGCACTTGGGCCAATTCCGAAGGCCCGCTCAACGAGGCGGGCTTCACCCAGAACATCCTTCGAGAAGTTGAAGGCACCAGCCTGACCTTTGCGCAGTGCCCGCATTACTTCAAAGCCTTTGATCGTCGCATAGGCGGTCTTCATGGTTTTGAACCCGCGTACAGGTTTGATGAGCTGTTTCAGTTGCCGTGATCAGCTTCGATGATATTGTTCAGATACTCCACTTGGCGATGTTCAGTGTCCGTGGGGCATTTTCCTTCTGCTTTCAACTCGGATATAGCAAGGCCATATGTTGGGGTAATCCCCCCGTTATTTGATCAAGTTTAAAAGTAGAGATATTGTTGCCTCATATTGAGGTCTGATTTTATGAAGAAATCTCGTTTCAGCGACAGGCAGATCATTGCAATCTTGAAGCAGGGCGACAGCGGCATTCCGGTTGCTCAGCTGTGCCCGGAACACGGTTTGAGCGCGGTGAGTTACTATAAATGGTGCGCCAATGATCTCAACGATGAAGTCTACCGAAGAAGAGCCACGCAGTATCTGTGAAGCTGCGCAGCAAGTGGTCTCCAGAACAGATTGCCGGCTGGCTCAAACGTAGCTTTCCAGGAGACGTAAACAAGCAGGTGTCTCACGAGACGATATATCGAAGCCTTTACATACAGGCCCGCGGCGTATTGAAGAAAGAACTGCTGGACCATCTGCGTGGTAAACGCACGATACGTCGGTCCAGACACGCAAGCCTCAACCGGAATAGTTTAGGCCAAATTAAGGATGCCGTTTCGATCAGCAAAAGGCCTGCTTGCGTCGAAGACCGTGCAATACCGGGGCATTGGGAAGGAGATCTGATCGGAGGATCCAAGAATAGCTACATCGCCACTCTTGTTGAGCGGCAAACACGCTATGTCATGTTGATCAAGGTTGCCAACAAAGACACGAGCAGTGTTATCTCCGGGTTGATCAAACACACCCACAAATTGCCAAAAGAGCTTTACAAATCCTTGACTTGGGATCGAGGCAAGGAGATGGCAGATCATCTAAGCCTGACATTAGTAACGGATGTTGCTGTATACTTCTGCGACCCAAATTCACCGTGGCAACGCGGATCAAACGAAAACACGAACCGCTTGCTGCGGCAGTATTTGCCCCGAGGCACTGACTTATCTGTACACACGCAGCCTGAACTTGATGCAATAGCAAGGCAACTCAACCAACGACCCCGCAAGACCTTGCAATATCAAACCCCAGCTGAGAAGTTCTCACAGTGTGTTGCCGCGACCCGTTGAATCCACCTCACTCAGCAACCAGCTGACCAAAATCGACCTATGGTTGAAGTCACGCACTGGCCGGGTGCGTTTAGATTAAGGCCGAGCGGCTTCGTCCATTGGTCACAAGCGACTTGCTACACCAGCGAGGCTCTGTGCTTTGACCAACGTCAGCAATGAGCGTATTAATACCGAGTAGAGAACTTCCTATCCCACAAACCAGTCGCCTGCCCCCTGACGTTGCCTCAATCCTTGATAGAAATACACGAACGTCTGGTTAGTGGTACATCGCAAACGAAGCATTCAATCCATTTCTTAAGCTTCTTCATAACACCCAACGCACAACACTTCATCTAAAACAATCAGTTAGAAGATATTTTTCGCTTCACTTGACCCATTTAAATAAAATGGTACTCTTGACCCAATTCAAAAAATGAGTCGAGCATGATTGGGAATAGTGACACTTATAGCCGTACATATACGGCTTCCGAAGTTGCCAAGATCGTTGGGATGAATATTGAGACGTTGCGGGTCTGGAGGCGACGGAAGCAGTTGGTGCTTGAGGGCGAGCGCCAAGGCTGGACCCGATATACCTTTAATGATCTGATGGCCGTTGCCACCTACCACAACATGGTACGCTCTCACTGCACAAATACGATTGCAGAGCTGATTGCCGGGACTGTCTCACAGCAGCTCGCCAACAAATGGTCTGGTATTCTTGGCACAGAAAGTAGTGTTTTCTGCCTTTGCAACAATGCAATGGATGAGGAAAATATTCAGCTACAGATGCATGTCGGACTGGAAGAGCTTCTGGAGGCGATCACTCAGATTATGCGAAGCTCAAAACGTCAGCCTGCCTATCATATTGTCGATTGCGGAGCTTTGTTTTTGAAAGTGCTCGTATCTTACACCAAGGTTTGTGAGGAGAGCGAATAACCGCTTTGGCTCATTAAATCACAGGCCCATGCTATCGGCATCAAAACATCTATAGCCTTAAGATCAAGAGGGGATCGATATGGCGAGAGCGCAGTTGAACTTGAGTATCCAGCCGTATCGCATGCTGAAGAGAGCTGATGCGGCTTCCTATTGCGGACTAAGTGCAACCAGCTTCCTGGCCAATTGTCCGGTTCCCGCTGTTCTTCTTCCCGGAGGGCGCAAGGTCTGGGACGTCAAGGATCTGGACCGTTGGATTGAAGGCTTAAAGGAAGACAGCCGTCCATCAGATGATGATCTCCTCAATCAGCTGGGGGCTTGATATGGCGATAATCCGGGTCAAGGGCTTCAAGATCTTCAATGACCAGCATGGCAAGCTGCGGTGTTATCATCGCAAGACTGGTGAACCGATCAATCTGGAAAAAGCGCCAATTGGCAGCGCTGCCTTTCTGGCGGAATGTGAGCGACTGACAAGCTTGATGTCAGTGGCTGATACCAGCAGACCGGGTACGCTCGGCAATCTGATTGACAAATATCGCGCCGGCTCTGCCTTTCTTGAATTGGCTGAGCGCACTAAGTCGGATTACCAGAAGGTCTTTGATTATCTGGCGCCAATCAACAACACACCCCTCACCCGCTTTACCTCACCCTTCATTGTCAAACTCAGAGACAAGGCAGAGGAGCAGCGTAAGCGGCGTTTTGCAAACTATGTAAAACAAGTGCTTTCCGTTCTGTTTTCATGGGGTAAGGAACGTGGGTTCGTCAAAGAAAACCCTGCTCTTGGGATTAAGTCCATTCGCAAACCTAAGAACGCTCCAATCGCCAACAGGCCCTGGACGGATGACGAGCGCAGGGTCGTTTTAAAACACGCCCCGGCTCAAATGATCCCTGCCCTTACCTTGATGATGTATACGGGGCTTGGCCCACAAGACGCACTCACGCTTTCCAAACAGCAATACCAAAATGGGTTCATCTCAACCCGGCGCGCCAAAACAGGGGCCCGGTCTTTTGGCCTGTCATTGCACCTTTGAAATCAACTCTTGATGATGCGCCAGATCACGAAGCGCCAACGCTTTGTGCAAACTCCAGAGGGCAACCATGGACTGTCTCGGGGTTCAGAGCATCATGGCGCAAACTACGCATCCATCTTGAGAAACAGAACCTGATTGAGCCGGGCCTTACTCTTTATGGTCTGCGGCATACAGTGGCGACCATTTTGCGGGAGATTGGGCTTGAACGACAGAGATCTTGCCGCTGCGCTTGGGCATGAGACAGAAGCCATGGCACGGCTTTATGCCAAAGGTGCTGATTTGCGCAAAAGCATGTCGGATATTCCTGTCCGATTTGAGAAGGAAATCACTTGTGGGGGGGACTGTTATTCTGCACAGAGGTATAGACGGGTAAGATTGTATGAACCCGTTGAAACTTCTAAATTATATCGTTTTGGGCAGGGAAACGCATTTTGCACAGTGTTGCGCGAAACCCATTCAAAATGGGCGCTTAAGTGTGCATATAACGGCCATTAATGCGCAAAAGAAAATGGTGCGTTTGAATTGGGTCGCTCTAAAATCAGTTTAACTGAAGCGGTGACCACACCACACTACTTTGCCGATGATATGAAAATCTTCAAGATCAGCGCGGTTTAGCAGCTCGTCTTTATACTCGGGGTTCTGACTGATTAGCTCGACATCACCCTGTATTGTTGGGCGCAGACGCTTGACCCGCGCCAGCCCACCATAAACGAAGGCATAAACTCCATCTTGTAGTGCATTACGCTTTTTATCGACCATCACCAGATCGCCATCAGCGATGAGCGGGTCCATGCTATCGCCGCCTGCGGTAAGGATAATGAGGCCGTCTGAGCTGCTTCTACCCAGTTTTCCGCCTAAAAACTCTTTGGTGAACGGAATATCTTCCACTCTCTCGATACTATCGCCATTAAAAGCGCCACTGCCCGCCGCGAGACGAATATCTACGCGCGGGATGATGGTGAAGCCCCCACTTGAGGAAGAGCTTACTCCCCCAAGGCTCGGCAACTCTTTACCCGTGAGCAACCAATCTAAAGATGCACCTGAAAACTCCGAAATTCGAATTAAATGATCATACTTCGGAATTTTGGCTTCGTTCCACATCCTATTAAAGGTTGCCCCTGGTATACCAGCATCTTTTGCCCAGACAAATGGATCTTTGCCGGTTTCCGAAATCAGTTCCTGTAACCGTTTCTGAAAATTAATTTCTATTTCGGACTTCAAAATCAAAACTCCGAACTCATTTTCGGAAATGTATCCACATTTCGGACTTCAGCTAATCATTAATTTAACCAATAACTTAGCCTAGAAATTACGATCAATACCGCAAATCTAATTCCGAAATCCGTTTATGGAGTTGAAATGTCCATAAATGGAGTTACATTATCTTCATTCGTTACCAACAAATGCAAATCACCAAGGTGAGCTGCACGGTGAATAAAAAAGCGGCTGCTGCAACAGTCCGCTTTTTAAGGAGATACAATGGCTAGACGCACACCCCAAATGAAGTGGGACAAGCATTCAATCAAGGCTGAGTTACACCGCAAAGAGTGGACGCTCACCGAAATCGCTGCCAGAGAAGGCATGCACCGTACCACGTTGACCAAGGCTCTGGATACCGGAACCGGACGTGGCGCGGAGCTTATCTCCAAATATCTCAATATTCCTTTGGAAGAGCTTTGGCCTAACCGGCGCAAGCGCTCTGCCCATGTCATCTACAATAGCGACAAACACGGCCCAAGCGCTAGTCAGAAAAACCGACCTCTCGCTGACACTCCACTTACCGAGGCAGAGGTGGCGGCATGAGAACGGCTCGCGCAACACGATGTGTTGCCCTGCGGTTTTATCGGCGCTTTGATTATCACGCGGGACAAGACAATCTCCTCAAAGACTTTGCCAGTGCGATTGCCCTTGGGATGTTCACCACTGCGTTTGTGCTTTGGGTTTGGATGTTGTGCGTAGCAGTCGCGTCTTACAGAGTGGGATACCCACTATGAGAGCCCGCCGCTGCCAACATACTGACGATTTACTGAGCTGGCAGCCTCCACAGGTGGAGGCCCGTTTTGAACCGATGCGGGTTCGCTCGGCAACTCCTTCTGGCAAAGTCTGTCGGGCTTTATCTGAGGCCATGAAAGAGGATGGCCGCAGCCGCGAGGAAATCGCAGCAGCCCTGTCTGAACATCTTGGGGAGCCCATCAGCCGGGACAGTCTGGATGCATGGGCAAGCGAAGCAAGGGAAGCCAGCAATATTGCTGGGTACCGCCTGATCGGCCTCGTTTCCGTTTTGAGATCAAAAGAACTGCTTAACGAGCTTCTGGCTCGCACTGACATGATTGTGGTGGATCGGAAGTATCGCCCTCTCATTGAACGGCAACTGATGGAAGAAGCGCAGACGCGCATCAAGAAAATGATCCAGAAAGCAGACAAAGAATGGAAGGGTTTGAAATGAGCGGAACTGTTCCAGCCCTATCGGATAACGGTACGAAGCGTGAGTGGTTTACGGCGCTTGAATTTGCTGACTTTCGGCTGCCTAACATCCCACTGACAGAACGTGCTGTTCAGCTAATAGCAAAACGCTCAGACTGGCAATCTACTTCCCTTGCCCGCAAACGTAAAGGTCGAGGCGGCGGCTGGGAGTACCACATTGACTTACTACCAGAGCCAGCTCGTAAAGCGTTAGAAGCTCGGTTCAACATTGAGCGTCTTAACGCAGACGTGCCTGTTGTGCAGGCTAAAGCGCCCGCAAAAACAGCTGTGACTTTGGCGGATGCTGACGGCGCACAACGTCACGCTGCGGAAGCTCGTAAGCAGATCTTGCAGATGGTGGAACAGCTGGTCATGCGCGGCATGGCTTATGACAAAGCTGTGTGTGGGTTCACCGCCAAGGTGAAAGGGTTGCTGGGCCAAGAGGTTCTCAAGCCAGACGAGGAGCAGCTGCTTAAGCTGGTGCGGACAGCCAAGGACAAGGGCACTGGGATTTCCCGCCGTGCTATTTACAACTGGCGCAAGGCATTTAAGGAAAGCGGTTTTGCGGGCTTGATCCCCGGCAAACGCAAACAAGATGCGCTGAATGCTGCCCGTTACGAGTGGGCTCCGGGCTTTCTGAAGTTCTATGCGGACCCACGTAAACCAACTGTGGCACTGGCACTAGATCAGTATCGCGCCAGTCTGGAAAATCCTGCACAGGCCCCAAGTTACGACCAGGTCAAACGCTATCTAACCAAGCTGAAGAAGGCCGACCCGATTGCCGCCTATAAAGGCCGCGAAGGTCTGCTGGCGCTCAAGGCCCGCAAAGTCTATGTGAACCGGTCAACTGAAGGGTTGGAACCAACCGACATCTATACAGCAGACGGCAAGACCTTTGACGCTTTTGTCGCGCACCCATTTTCCGGCAATCCGATCCGCCCTGAGATCACCAGCATTTTGGACGTAGTGACCCGCAAATGCGTTGGTTATTCCATCGGACTGAATGAGAAGGCCTACGATGTTTCTGAAGCCCTGCGCAATGCCAGCATGACAAGCGGTGTTGCTGCGATTTTCTACGTAGACAACGGTAAGGGCTACAAAAACCTGCTGCTGGATGAAGCTGCAGTAGGCATGCTGAGCCGCCTTGGCACACACAAAGAACACAGCATAGCCTACAACTCGCAGGCTCGCGGTATTATTGAGCGGTTTAACGGATCAGTTTACACCCGCCTTGCCAAAACGCTGCCAAGCTATGCTGGTCGTGATCTGGACCGGGAAGCCGCGCTGAAGCTACACAAGAAGATCAAGAATGACCTTAAAGAAACCGGCGCATCCGAGTTACTCATCAGCTGGAACGAGTTCCTCAAAATTTTTGATGGAGCTTTGCAATACTACAATGATCGACCTCATTCTGCGCTGCCACAGGTGCGTGGAAGCATCACCGGCAACACTCGCCATATGTCTCCCAATGAATATTGGGCTCAATTTGAATCTCACGGTTTCAAGGCCGTCACTCTTGACAAGGAAGACAGTGACGACCTGTCTCGTCCGGCAGTTCGTCGCAAGGTTTCCCGTGGCCTCATAACAATTGAAAAGAACCGCTACTTCGCTCTGGAGCTTGAGCGTTATGACCGCCGGGAAGTCATGGTTTGTTATGACATGCTGGATGCAAGCCAGGTATGGGTGCGCGAGCTTGATTATGTGGACGGCATTGAAACTCCGGGTGCGCTGATCTGCACTGCCAAGTTTGAAGGCAACAGCCAAGCTTACTTCCCCAAACCGGTTATCGAAAGCGCCCGCGAGAAAAAGGCGAAGACAGCGGCCAAACGGCTGGAAGACAAGCTGCGCCGTGTCGAGCAGGAGCAACGACCGGGCTATCTCATGGAACATTCTGGCGAGCAGCCCATGGAAGTGTTTGCTTCAGCCCCCGGCTTTGAAGAACGCGCCGACGACAATCTTGTTTCAATGGTGATGAAGTCGGCTCAGTCCGACACCAACGTGGTTCACATGGCGGAACCAATTGAAGTTCATGAACCGCGCCCTCAACCCACAACCAAATCCGGCAGGCCAGTATTTAAGTCCAAGGAAGAGCTTGCTGTTTGGGTCCTGGATAATCCTGAAAAGATGACTGATTTGGACAAAAAAATCCTGTCGGACTGTCTGACCAACAGGACTTATCTGGACCTTTTTGAAGCGCTTGCAATCGATACGGAGAGCCTTCGAACTCTCCTCCGTGCCGCTGCCTGACGCCCCTATAAACGCACTTAAGGAACTAACAGATGCGGAATGACTTTGTAAAGACCTCCAACGTGCAGCGCTTTTTGAATGCGCTGACTGCCCTGAATGAGCGGGGTGCACAAGAGGCTTGTCTGGTAGTCGTGGACGGACTACCGGGACTTGGCAAAACAACCACTTTACAAAAGTGGGTTGCCCAAACAGGCAGCATATACCTGCGGGCCAAGAAAGAATGGACCCCGAGCTGGTTCATGAACGAGTTGTTGGAATCCTTACGGGTGCACCCACCTCATGCATTCCAGAAAAAGTACCGCAAAGCTCTTGAGGAATTGGCTGGACGACAAGCTTCTGCAGGCATTGAGAATAAGGCCTTTGGTCTGGTGATTGATGAGGCGGACCACGTCTCCGGCAAATCAGCCATATTGGAGACCATCCGCGATATCTCCGACATGATTGAGCTGCCAGTCATTTTGGTGGGCATGGGCAAAGTGAATGATAACCTGACGCGCTTTCCGCAGGTCGCCTCCCGTGTTTCTCAAAAAGTTCGTTTCAAAAAATGCACTGAAGACGATGTAAGGGCTCTGATCGACGGGCGCTGTGAAGTGCCCGTGGCCGACGACCTTTTGAAGTTCGTTCATAAAGTATCTGGTGGCTACAACCGCGAAATCTTAGAGGCCATTGCCAACATCGAACGCCATGGCATCCTCAACCCTCCCGGTCAAAGTGGTTTGACTTTAGCTGATATGGCTGGGGTAGCCATCATCAATGATCGCTCCTCCAACCGACCTGTCATGGTTCCAGGAGCGCTGTAATGAGCAACCTACCAGGAGCCATTCCCACCGCTGTTCTCTACGGTCTTTGCGACGGTGTTTGCAAGACAATGGATGAACTCGATAACGAGCTACACTTAAATCGCAGACAGATCTCTCTTGGCGCAACCAAGCTCATATTCCGAGGTCTCGCAGAACGAGTTGAGATCGGCTGCTTTCAACTCACCACGGAAGGTAAGAAAGCTGTTGCGGATGGTGTTCAGCTCACAAGCGGACCAATAAAACCGGACCGTGGCGCTTGCAGAGTTCCTCATAAAGATACTCTACGCCAGAGAGCCTGGAATTTCATGCGAATGGGCAACTCGTTTTCGATTGCAGACCTATTGATGGCCACAAAACTAGGCGGAGAGAAAACTGCAGAAAACAATCTGCACGGTTACCTACGTACACTTGTGAAGCATGGTTATTTGATCGTGTTGCCCCGCTGCGCACCAAGCACAAAACCAACATCAAATGGGTTCAGACGATGGCGCCTCTTAAATGATACCGGACCAATAGCACCCGTATGGAGACGTTCCAACGATACTTTGTTTGACCATAACCTGGGCAATTCCGGGGAGGTCGTATCATGCAAATAGATGTACGCGGCCTCCTTGAAGAACAGGTGGCAACACTTGGAAGCAGACAAGCTGTTGCAGATGCTTTGGACGTATCACGTACGGCAGTCAGTCTTTATCTGGCTGGAAAACTTGAGGCCAATGGTGGACGAGTAGATCGCTTTGAAAGCCGTGCCATTGAGCGGTTTTGTGACCGCGTGCTGTGCCCATACCTTGGGTCAGACATTAGCCGGGAAAGCTGTCAGAGCAACTGTGATCGCGCCATACCAACCAGTGACCCGGCAGCCTTGCGCCATTGGGCAGCCTGTCAGCGCTGTTCCCTGAACGCCTCCCGAACAGGTCAGGAAACAGCATGCTAAGCGGCCTCCTGAAAGAGCTGCGCGTTCTGTTTCTAGCCTCACGTTGCAATGAGGTTATGGAGCCTAAAGCTCATGAGCTATTTGCCCAATCCCTGCTAACGGGAACCGAACTGGCTGAGCATTTGGAACGCCTTGCAAAAAGCAAGGTGACACCTCTGGAAGCCTCCCATTTCAACGACCCCAAAATTGCTGTGTTCCCGACCCTGAGCCGGGACACAAAATGTATTCAAAAAGGAATTGACCATGACACATGAAACTAACGCTCAGACAATCCCGGAAGGTTTTTGGAAGAACCCGAAAGGTGCTTATGTTCCGCTGGAGACAATCAAGCTTGAGCACCAGGAAGAAGATGCTCTGGTAAAGGAGATCGTTGAATCTGCCCGATGTTTAAATAAAGGACTTGCCAAGTTTAAAGCCGATGCACTTGGGGATGTGCAGGCTTTCCGTGATCTGATTGCCGAGAAGTACGGTGCTAAGCGTGGTGGCAAGAAGGGCAATATGACCCTGCTGACCTATGACGGAACTCTGGCTGTTCAGGTCGCAATCTCAGAACACATCAGTTTTGGCCCCGAGCTTGAAGCAGCTAAGTCGCTTATTGACCAGTGCATCAGCAAATGGAGCGAAGGTGCGAACCAGAACTTGCGGGTGTTGGTGGATGATGCCTTTCAGGTGGACAAAGAGGGCAAGATTTCAACCTCTCGCGTTCTGGCACTGCGCCGCTCCAATATCGAAGATGAAGATTGGCAAAGTGCGATGGATGCCATCTCGGACGCTGTGCGCGTCACCGGATCTAAGACATACCTGCGGATTTACCAACGAGACCCGATGACAGGCACGCAAACCCCAATCTCTCTCGATCTTGCAGCTGTCTAGGAGGCCATAATGAGTAATCAGCAAATGGGATACGACCTGCGCCGTGAGCATGAGCGTTTCAATATTATCAAGGAGTACTGGAACCGCCGTGGTCATCAAATCTGCGGAATCGTTTCAGTAAACCATGAGGATGGCCCAACCCAGATTTACACCACAACCACAGATATGAAGAATGGGTGCCCTGTCGGGCATCCGGCTAACCGGACAGGAGCCGCATTATGAGTAACGCAGGTGGCGTAGCAGCCGATCAACTCCGCGCATTTATAGAGCGTGTTGAGCGCTTGGAAGAGGAAAAGAAGGTCCTCGCAGACGACATTAAGGATGTTTACGCAGAAGCGAAGGGCAACGGATTTGACGTGAAGGTGATGCGTAAGATTATCTCCCTTCGCAAACGCAAGCCGCACGAACGGGAGGAAGAAGAAAGCATCCTCGACCTTTACCTTCATGCGCTCGGCATGGCTGGACCGGTTTCTTAAGGAGAATTTCAATGAGCCGGTATCTTGCACAAATTCATATTGCGAAGAAGGATCTGGGGCTTGACGAGGACAGCTACCGGGATGTGCTGGAGCGGGTAACGGGCAAGCGCAGTGCAAAGGGTTTGAGTGAGGGACAACGTTTGCGCGTTGTAACCGAGTTCAAATGTCTAGGCTGGGAGCCAAAAAAGCAGGGCGGCGCGTTCCGCCCTGCCTCCAGCAAGGGCTATGTGCGTAAGCTATACGCTCTGGCTAAAAGCTTGGATGATCTTGGTTACTGGAAGATACCTTACAAAGATGCCTTACGCGCCTTTGTCAAAAACCGCAGTGATGTCGATGATCCCGAGTGGCTGACCTATGATCAGGCCACCCCTTTGATTGAAGCTCTGAAAAAGATTGAAGGGAGGTTATCAGAATGATTTTAGTGACAGCGGCCAACTTCAAGCGATTTCTCTGTACCAGTTTGAAATACTATCACTACAAAGCTGTGGTCCTTCGGCTTCTTGATGTCGCGGAGAAACTGCTTGCAAATGACTTGGTCAATAACAAGGTACCAGTCAATCCACGCTGCAGAAGAAAACAGCTGCAGGATGTGTTCACTATTCCATTGAGCGTGATCAATCCGGTTATATTCAAGAACTTTTTCGATGGCATCCTCCTGCCATGGCTCAGGGTTTGTTTCGGCCTGCACACTGGAAGCAAACAACAGGACAAACAGAGCAAGCGCAAATCTCATAGTAAATACCTTTTAAAACAATCGAATGTGATGTGCACATTCAATCAGTCTGGTGGGCCATTTGCAATCTTGGGAGGCGCTCATGGCTGAGTTTCACCCAGTTACGATCGTTCCCTCCAACCGGTCTGGAGGGCGTCATGGTTGAAGCAAAACATCTAACTGAGGACATGCGTGATATCTATGACATCTGCGGCAAGGAGGTGGTTGAGGAGCTTTTAAGCAAGCTGCCGGGGGTGGAAGTGAAAATCCCACTCAAGTGGAGCCAGAACAATCCTTTAGCGCTCATTGACCGTGTCTTTGCCGATTTACTGATTGCGGAATTACCGGGCAACAAAATCTATATCCCAACCCATGTGGGCCGGGGGGAGACCAGAGAAGCGGCGTTAAAAATGCGCAAAGATGGCATGACAACACTCGCAATTGGGTTGGAACTTGGCGTTTCTGAGCGCTATGCCCGTACCCTGGTCTCGGGCAAGAAACTACCCAGGCGCAAACCGGTTGACCCACGTCAGATCGACCTGGAGGATTTGCTAAAAGAGCAACCTCCATGATTTACCCCTTGCGGAACTGCTTCCGTCGCACGAGATCCCAAAATATATGAGGCTCGCCCCAGTGATTGTTAGCTGAGGCGGGCCTCATGTCTTTTATAGTAGAAAAATTGCGCCGTGCACGCGGTACTCAAACCTCCACAGAGCCACTGCTTAAACAGGAAGCGGCCCGGCTTGGCTGCGAAATGGCCGTCTTGCAGGCTGTTTTGGAAGTGGAAAGCAAGGGAGCCCCTTTTGATGATCAGGGCCGCCTGATCCTGCTTCCAGAAAAGCACGTATTTTACCGCGAACTACCTAAGTCCAAGCGGCTTAAGGCCGTCACTCTCGGCCTTGCTGCCAAGCGTTGGAAGAAAAAGAATTACAAAGGGCTTGGAGGCTCTGGCTCAAATCGCCGCTGGGACCGCTTGAGAAAGATGGCAAAGCTTGATGAGACGGCAGCTTTGAAAGCTTGCTCTTACGGCCTTGCTCAGATCATGGGTTTCAACTTTTCCATGTGCGGTTATGACAGCGTGCAGGATTTTGTTCTCGCGCTTGCTGCAAACGGCGAAAACCAGATTAAGGCCTTTGTCTCTTTTTTGGAAACGTCTGGTCTGCGCGAAGAATTAAAAGCCAAAGACTGGCGGGCAATCGCCCGGATTTATAACGGCAAAGGTCAGGTGGACTATTATGCTGCTTTGCTTGCTGAAGCCTACGCCCGCATTGCTGGTACGACTTACAACTTTGCGACCGGCTCCTCTGGCGCTTCGCAGGCCTCCTCCTCTGAGACTATCTTAAGCCTTGGCTCTTCCGGCTACCGGGTCAAAGCCTTGCAGGAGCGTCTGGCAACAGTTGGGTTTCCTCTGCGCCCAGATGGTGATTTTGGTCCAGCCACCCGGCGCGCTGTGGTGGCATTTCAGGTGGAGCACGGCCTAAAGCCAGACGGGAAAGTTGGAGGCAACACTGAAACTGCTCTTGAGCAGGCCGTGCCTCTGGCTCAGCGACACGAAGAGGCCCGTGCCGACATGACCCTCCGCGACTTGCGGGCGGCGGGCTCACAAACCGTTAAAAAAGCAGATGACCTGACGCGTGTTGCAAAGGTTCTGGTCGGAACCAGTGTCGGCGCGGGCGCACTTGGAGAGACCTCTCAAGGATTGTTGGATCAGCTCGGCACGGGAGCTGAACAGCTCAGCCAGCTTCGTCACCAGCTTGCCCCGCTGATGGAGCTTGCCTCCGATAACAAGTGGCTCCTGATTGCCGGGGTTGGGCTGGGGATCTGGTATCTGGCACGAAACATCAAACAACGCCGCCTTGAAGATGCACAGAACTGGAGGCACGCAGGATGAGTTTCCTTCTTTCTATTGCGGCCAAAGGATTGAGCTGGCTCAGTGGAGGTGCCCTCGATCGGGTTTTGAGCCATCTGGAAAAACGCGCTGATAGTGATAATGAGCGCGAGCGTATCAGCGCAGGCCTTGCTGCTGAAGAGCTGAAAGCCGAGCTGGAAAGCCGCCGTGCAGCCCGTGACATTGTGCTGGCCGAGCAAGGCTGGTGGGTAACAGCCATGATCCGGCCTGCCTTTGCCTGGCCGATTGTGATTCATTCCGGGGCGATTGTGGCTGACAGCCTGTTTCACTTTGAGTGGGATGTAGCCAAGCTGCCAGATCCTCTTGGGACGTGGGCTGGCTGGATCGTCGGCGCGTACTTCCTCACCCGTCCTTTTGAAAAAGCCATTCGCGGCGCATCTACCCGGAGGGCTCGATAATGCCTGAGAAGATTGCACAGGATCTGGGTGAGATTAAAGGGCTATTGAAGGGCATGGCCAAGCAGCTCGATAGTGTTGAGCAGCGCCTTGAGAAACAGGACACGCGCCTGCGGGCCGTGGAGACTAAGTCCGTGGTCAACAGTGTCATTACGGCTTCTGTTGTTTCCGTATCCATTGCCTTTGTCAAAAACAAGTTGGGTGCCTGAATGAGTAAGAAACCGTCCAAGGCAGATCAAAAGCGACTGGCGCGGCGGCTGTTTGTTCTCGACCGGCAAGCAATCCCGACCGTGGCGGTTTCTATTGGCGTGTCTGAAAGCACCCTACGGCGCTGGAAGAAGGATGCGGCAACGAGTGGTGACAACTGGGATGCAGCCCGCTCTGCCAACGCTCTTGCAGGCGAAGGGCTGGAGGCCGTGGTGGCAACCGTGGTTGAAGACTTTGTCTCCATGTTCCAGGCAACCATCGAGCAGATCAAAGTCTCTGAAACCATTGAGCCACCTGAAAAAGTGAAGCTGATGGCGTCCCTGTCTGATGCCTTCAACAAGATGGTGGCCTCTGCCGGACGGGTTGCGCCCAAACTCTCAGAACTTGGAGTGGCGCAAGATGTGCTGCAGCGCTTTGCTGAGTTCATCCGTAAACATCACCCTGACCATGCGCAGACCTTTTTAGAAGTGCTGGAGCCGTTTGGCGAGTATCTGGCAGAGGTCTACGGATGAGACAGCCTAAAAAGCTTTCCGGGAAGGACTTTAAGAAAGAACTGGCCGAGCTTGCAGAGAGTATGCGTCTGCAAATTGAGCTTTCCGTTGATGCCTTCCCCATTGACGAGAGCGCACGGCAAGAGCGTATCAGGGCGGTGGTTGATCCGGCCACCGGCTATCGCTATTTTGCCGAAACCTATTTTCCCCATTACCTGACCAGCCCGCCGAGCAAGCTGCATCTGGATCTTTATCAAAACTTGCCGCTGATCGTTACAACTGAAAAGGGCGAGCGTGAGCTGATCACTGCCCCACGCGGCTCTGCCAAGTCCACCCATGTATCGCTGATCTTCCCGCTGTGGTGCATTGTGCGCGGTTTGAAGCATTACATCATGCTGATTATGGATGCTTTTGAGCAGGCCGCTGTCATGGTGGAAGCGCTGAAGGCCGAGTTGGAGAGCAACCCACGCCTTGCCTATGACTTTCCCAAGGTTGTCGGTCAGGGCCGCACATGGCGTGAAGGAGATTTGATCACCCGTAACAATATCAAGGTGGAAGGCTTTGGCACCGGCAAGAAGCTACGCGGTCGCCGTCATGGTCCCCATCGACCGGATCTGGTGATCCTGGACGACATTGAAAACGATGAAAACGTTGAAAGCCCTAAGCAAAGGCAGAAGCTTGAGAACTGGGTTGAGAAGGCTGTTCTGAAACTGGGCTCCACCGATGGACGTATGGACGTGCTTTATGCGGGCACGGTGTTGCACTTTGATGCGGTGATCGTGCGGGTTTCTAAAAAGCCGCGCTGGCGGGTTGCAGAATACCAGGCCCTTCTCAAATGGCCGGACCGCATGGATCTATGGGACAAGTGGGAAGAGATCTATCTCAATGACGGCGAGCCCGCCGCAGATGCGTTTTATGCTGCACAGCGTGAGGAGATGAACAAGGGCGCGGTGCTCAACTGGCCGGAGCTGCATCCTCTAGACTTTCTGATGAAGGAGCGCGCCGGATCACACTCCGCCTTTGAAAGCGAATACCAGAATAAGCCGATGAGTGAGGGCAATCCGTTCCGTGCTCTGACCTACTATGTGCAGATCAAACGCGATTGGCTGCACTTTGGCGCGATTGATCCCTCGCTTGGCAAGCACAACAAGAACCGTGACCCAAGCGCGATCCTGATTGGTGGATTTGATCAAGAGACACAGACGCTGGACGTGGTGGAAGCCTCCATCCGCAAGCGCCTTCCTGATGTAATCATTGAGGACGCCATTGCCTTACAGCGTATCTACGGTTGTCAGGGCTGGTTTGTGGAGACCGTTCAGTTCCAGGAACTCTTGCGCACCGACTTAATGAAGGCAGCAGCCAAGGCGGGTCTTGCCATGCCGTGTTTTGCGGTCACGCCCATTGCAGATAAGAACCTGCGCATTGAGCGTTTGCAGCCGCCCGCAGCAGCTGGTCTGATCCGCTTTAACAAAGCCCATCAAACCCTGATTGACCAGCTTCAGCAATGGCCGAACGCTGCTCATGATGACGGCCCAGACTGTCTTGAGATGCTGTGGACCCAAACCCTTTCCATGGCCTTTACCACCTTGAATGCGAGCACCATTAAGACTGCGCCGCTTGCCTCATCCAGCCCGCTTGAAGGATTTCGCCTATGAGTAAAAAAACGAAAAAGAACAAGGCTTCCGGTAAAGCTGAAAGTAATCTTGCACAGCAGGCCGTTCCGGCCAGTGTTCCAGCCAAGGGCGGGCAACTGATTGCGACCGCGCAAAACGATATTACGATCGCAAACTACTCCGATATCTTAAAGCCGCAAGACCCGACACTTGAAGCCAAGGGCGAGAAAAAAGGCCTCAAGCTTTATGATGAAGTTTTGCAGGATGCGCGGGCACGCACAGCGCTGTCCAAACGTATATCCAAGGTCACACGGCGGGAATGGCAGGTTGAGCCTGCAAGTGATGAGGCAATTGATATCACCGCTGCTGAAGGCGTGAAAGCTATCCTGAAAGTCTTGCCCTTTGATGCGATCTGCAAAGCTCTTCTCAAAGCGATCCTCAAGGGTTTTGCCGTTGGTGAGATTGTGTGGTTCCGCAATGCGGAGGGCCTGATCGCTCCGCTCAAAATTAAAGACCACAACCCAAGCCGGTTTACATTTGATGCGGACTGGCGTCTCAGGCTGCTCACCGTTGATAACCGGGAGGAAGGTGAAGAACTGCCAGAGCGCAAGTTCATCGTGCACCGCTTTGATGCCAATGCGAACAATCCGTTTGGCCACGGGCTTGGGTCTGTGTTGTTCTGGCATGTTTTGTTCAAGCGTGAAGGTGTCGCCTTCTGGATGAAGTTTATGGACAAGTTCGCAAGTCCAATTCCATTTGGAAAATACGCACACGGTACCTCCAAGCAAGAGCAGGACAAGCTGCTTGGCGTGCTTCGCCAAATGGTCAGTCAAGGCGCATTGGTCGCGCCCATTGGGACTGAGGTAGATTTTCTGGAAGCCACTCGTTCTGGGGAAGCTGGATATGAATCCTGGTGCCGTTACTGGGATGAGCAAACAGCAGAAGTGGTTTTAGGTTCAACCCTTGCAACGGGTGTAAAGGGTCAGGGTTCTCGTGCTGCCAGCCAGACCCATGCCGATGAAACCGATGGCATTGTTGATGATGACAGTGACCAGCTGTGTGAGACGCTCAATTCCACGCTGATTACATGGATCAGCGAACTCAACTGGCCTGCTGCCAGCCCTCCTAAGGTCTGGCGGCCCCGACCTCGCAATCAAAGCGATGAAGCCGATGTTGAGCGTAAGGTGCGCTGGGTGCAACAATCTGCACTGCGGATATTGGAAGCTACCCGCCTGCAGGGCTATGAGCCCAAAGACGTTGACCAATGGCTGGGCAATGTTTTGGGTACGGAAGTTGTCAAATACACGCTCCCGTTAACGCCAGAAGGCTCAATCGTGAAAGGCGGCAGCAAGCAGGAAAGCACTGACTTTGCAACAGGTGAAACAAGTCCTGTTGATCATCTGTCCCGGCAACTGGAAGAGCTGGCCGGGCCTGCAATTCATAACTGGATTGATGGCATTAAAGACAAGCTGGACGGTGCGGAGAACTATCAGGCAGCTTCCGAGGCTCTGCTGGAGGCTTATGCCGAGCTTGAGGTTGATCCGCTTGGCAATCTCATGGGCGATGCCATTGCACTTTCTGAAGCCACGGGTCGTCTGGAGGTGATTGAAGAAACCGGAAACACTCCAACCGGCCCTCAGTCTGGCGGCTCAAAAAAAAAATAGAAAATCAGGCTAACGACAGCGCTGAGTTTGCAGATCCTTTTGAAGAAGCGCTGGCGTTCCACCGCCAAAAGGTGCGCCTTCCAACAAAGGCCTGGAGCGATATGCTTCATCAGGGCCACGACCGGGCCTTTGTCGTTGCAGGCGCAACAAAAGATGCGCTGCTGGAAGATTTTCAAAAGGCGATTGATGATGCTATTGCCAAGGGCAAGCCCTTTAAGGGCTGGCTGGATAAGGATGACACCTACCATCCCGGCTTTCTGGATGAGTTTGACAAGATCGTCAAACGCCATGGCTGGGACCATAACGGCGAGCGTTTGTGGCGGGCACGGGTGATCTATGACACCAACCTGCGCAGTGCCCATGCGGCGGGCCGTTATAAGCAGATGCAAGACCCGGCCACCCTTAAGGCCTTCCCGTACTGGCAGTATGTTCACGCCTATGAGCGTGTTCCCAAAACCGCCCGTGTCTCCCACAAAGCGTGGGACGGCATGGTGCTGCGGGCTGATGATCCGTGGTGGAATACCTATTACCCGCCTAATGACTGGCTGTGCAGCTGCGGTGTCCGCACGGTCTCTAAAGCTAAACTGAAACGCCTTGGCAAGGATGGCCCGGACACTGCGCCAAGCATCAAATACAAGATTACAACAGACCCGGCGACCGGCGAGCTGATCAACTACCCCAAGGACGTTGGCATGGGCTGGGGCTATGCGCCGGGACAAAGCTGGTCGCAGGGCCTTGTGCCCAAAGAGCTGCAAAAACCCTTAAAGCCTAAACCAGCGCTGCCAGATCTGGTTCCTGATGAGGCTGGGGTCGTTAAGCCCGTTCGCCCCAAACCGGTGCCGGAACCTGACCTGCCTGCACTTGACGAGATTGCAAAGCCTGCACCGGATCTGAAGCCGCTGCCGCCAGACCTTACCGAGGAAGACTATGTGGAGGCGTTCTTAAAGCCGTTTGGAGCTGAACAAGGCAAAGCGAAGCTGGTGCGCGATAAATCGGGCCATACGATAACCGTTTCCGATGATCTGTTTAAGAACGGGGCTGGTGCGTGGAAGGTAAAAAAGTTTGGCCGTGAGGTGTTTGTGGCCTATCTGGCTGCTAGCCTAACCGATCCCGATGAGATCTGGGTGGACTGGAGCGTCAATGAATTGGGGCAACCCATCCTCGTGCGCCGTTACTTGCGGTACTTTGAAGACGCGGCAGGCTTCGTCTCCTTCAGCTACACACGCAAAGGCTGGGAAGGCCAGACAGCATTTACTCCAACTCGTGGGCGTCAAGAAAAGCGGGATACCAAGTACCTTGAAAATCACCGTGCGGGCGCTCTGCTTTACAGACGATCTGAGGAGAAAAAGTGATGGGTTGCTTAAGGCGGTCCACAACCGCGCTTTCGCTGATCTTTAAGATCCCACCTCAACGCCGGGGGGCATACATCAGCAAGCGCTGTCATCACTCTTTTCAAATATAAGCACAGAAGGCATTCAGTTCAATGATTACCTTATCTCTGGATAGCGAGGGCTTTAAAGCGGCCATTGAAGACACGGCAGGCCGCGTTGAAGATACGGCCACTGTTCATGACATCATTGGCGAGGTGCTGCTGGATGAAACCAAGGAGCGTATCCGGGAGGAAAAAACTCCTGACGGCTCAAACTGGCCCGCGCTTCACCCTGTCACACTGGACAACAGACGTTCCAAATCTGGGATACTCCGCGACACTGGGGAACTGTTCCGCTCTATCCATAAGAATGCTTCAGCGGATAAAGCGGAAGTGGGCACCAATCTCAACCACCCTAAGGTTTGGGTGAACCAGTACGGCGCAACCATCAAACCGCGCCGCGTGCCATTCCTGCTGATCCCCTACATGGGCGGCAAATTTGCAGCCAAACAGGTCACCATTCCAGCACGGCCTTACATCGGCATCGGGCGTGGGGATGAGGGGTTGGTCAGGGAGACGCTAGAAGGGTATCTGGAGATTTAAATAATCTCAAAATAGTTCAACGCTTTCGTTTACTACGCCTCCATCATTCATCAATGTTCATCCCTATATGTGATAAAAAATCTCTGACATCTTCTTCAAGTTTTTTAATATCTCGGAGCAAACTTCTAATTTCATCAATTAAATTTTTCGGTGCCCCAAACCCAAGCGTGTCCAACTCTAGACTCAAGCGACCAGATCTCAGTTCTCTAATTTTGGTGTAAACGTCATTCGCAGATAGAATACTTGGGTCAGATTTAAAGGTATGAAACAAAGATAATGCGTTCCAATACTCTCTTAAAAGAAAGCCTACTTGCTCAACGGTGACTTGCCTCTGATTTTCTTGATACTCACCCGCGGCACTCCCTTCTTTTGTGCCACTCACTCCTATTAGATTTTGCCTAGAAGATTCCAACCCATAAAACTCTAACTGCGTCTTATTATTAGAATGCTCTATAACATTCTGGCTCCATTTATTTACAAAATACTCGCGCGTTTGCTCTTCTTCTTTGACCTCATCAATCGCAGTTTCAGTAATTTTCTCATTGAGGTTCTTCTTCGCAAGCTCTAAGAATCGGAATGGATTGTAGATAAGTATCTCACGCTCTGTTGCAGCAAAGAACTCACTTAGTAATTCTGGACGCGGACTTACAGTACGACCATTAGCTGACAGCCACCAATCTTCTTTGTTATCATCTGTCACTAGAATGATTGATTGCCCGTCCGCTTTAGATTTTTTGATGATCTGCTTCCAGAATATTAGGTCTCCGAATTTTCTCTTTTTATCTTCGATGGTTTTTGCGTTTGGTGACTTGCTCGCATCTTTGTAGCCGGGCGGTATTTTCCTTTCATAACGGTCCTCACCGTCATCAAAAATCCCATCTAATTCTTCTTTAGAAAATGGCTCTCCAACTCTACCTTCAAAGATCTCGGCAAATGCCTCTTTGATTGGATCATCGTTGATCCAATCAGCAATGTTTTGTTTGCTTTCATCCAACTCTGTCTTCATGTCAGAGATGGTTTTTTTTAGTTTTTTTAACGAAGCTGCTCTTAGGAAAGGGTGGCCTTTTTGACCGTCAAAGGAAGCCTGTAAACCATTGAGATTATCGTTTACTTCAGAGTACTTTTTTATCTGCTCAGAGATAACTGCTAAGCGATTTGAAAGATATTCTGCTCCACACTGCTCTGGGAGCCAGCATCGCAAACATTCATTCTTGAGAAGACGGATAAACTGATCGCGAGTATCTTCTGAGTATCGATAGAGATTGAGAAGGACATTGGCATCGAAAACGAAGGTGCCTTGCTTCCAAATTTCTTTACGAACTTCTTCACTCGGACCATAATATCCTTTAAATTGATTCTTCATAATCGCCCCATGGACCTACCACGCATAGGTTGCAACGAGTATTTCACATAAGTCGCAAGAGCAATATTCATAGTAGATTTTTTTGGAGAACTCAGTCGACATCCTAACTGCTTGTTTAGCGGTTCAAGGTGATCGCAGTCGCTTCTCCAAATGAGGCATGTAGAAAAAGATTTTGGTGAATTTGGAGTGTTAGGTGAACAGGGAAGAAAAACGTCGAATACGTAGTGTATTTGATTATGTTAAGAGTGAGTTGATCCGTCACCAAGCAATCGTAAAAGATAAAGAAAAGTACCGACAAGCATTGCAAGATGGTGGCTGGCTTTGCAAACTTCCCCTACCTAACGGACGGGAGCTATTTATCGGCAAGAACGCGCACCAAAGACTAATCACTCTCGCAAGAGAGATTATCGCAGATGATGAGCGTTTATTCGGTCGGGTAAGAATAGATCCATTCTTTGAAATTCTAAAGAAAGAACTCGGTCGCATAATTTGGCAGCAAGAAGAATATAAAGAAGATTTTGTGATCGAAACTTGCATAAAGAAAGCAATCGCAAATCTATGCGCGCCCAGAGAATACTATATTCCGTGTATTGTCCCTGCTTTTCAAGGAATGACACAATTCAAAATAGGCCCCGTCACATTCATAGAAAAAGAGAGTTTCGCCGCCAGTCATTCTGAACGAATTGAAGCCTATCATTCACTGGAATTTAGTAAATTTGAAGATTTTTATGCAGTACAAAATTGGGTCGCCTGCATAAAAATATCAGGGTTTGATAAGAAACTTGCCGAGGAACGGGCATTTTTATGTGTACGCTTGGCAATTGCTTCAATCAAATCGCGTTTGGAGCAAGAACCGGCACAATGGCTCGGCACTGAAAAGCAATCAATGCCCGGTCTCACCAATTACGCACTTACATCTGAGCCTGAAGGAGTAGATCCTTCAAAAATAAACCTAGGATGGGGACGCCGCTTTATATTAAATGGTAACAACGAGGAAGTTGAGCATTTATTATCTGCAGCATCTCGTTCTTGGTTCATTGCCTTTGGGCGATTGATTGAAAAAATAGTAAATCTTAGTCAATGGGATTATCTTGAATCTAAGATCGTTACAGCAATGATATGGCTGGACATCGGAAACAGTCCGATAAGCAGCGCCGAGAGGGTCGTTGCTTTTTCTAACTGCATGGAAGCACTCTTCGTCACAAGTGAAGGAGGTAAGAAACACCAACTAGTAGCACGGTCACGTTTATTTCTCGAATATTCCGGTTGGCGTCCTAATCTAAATGGAAAAGTTGATGAGTTTTACTCCAAGAGAGGCGATATTGTACACGGCGATGAGATGCCTCTGAACGATGGTCTGTCAAATACTGCTTTTGTCGGAAAGTACTTCTCTGATGTCTGTATTGAGGGTTTTATCCACTTCTATCACTGGCTACTTTCAAAGTACCACCACGCGAACACCAAAGAAAATGAACGCCCTTTCAATGGTCATAGAAGTTTCAACCGTGCAATGGAACATGAGCTTCCGTTATTCTTAGAACAATTGAAAAGCAAACACTCTAAAAAGTGCGCGTAATTTATATCGGGTACTTATTACTACTTGAGATGAAAATTAGTAATATTTATATACATTGTCTTTGCAATCAAATTTTTTAGAAAGCTAACATAGTTATTTTTAATCTTAACTATCTGCATAGGATCTCCCTCCCCGCCCACTCACCATCATGGCGTAGCTGCCCACGCTGATCCAATCCTCATCAACAACCGCCACCAGTAGCTTCTTCTTCAGCTCGCTGGCCTAAGTTGATGCGGATCATCCCAGCCGTGTTTCTTGTCAATATTCGCCAACATTCTGGCTCGCATGTTATGGCTGAAGGCGTTGACCACCGTACTGATATGGGCGCTTTCATTGCTGCGGTGGAGCTGGTCATAGTAGCGCTCTTCTACCTGGTCGCTGATCCCGCCCATTTCATTTTCCAATCGTGTTTATGTCCGCGCCCGCTTTAAGGCGGCTGTGATGCCCTGACGGGCTTGGCTGCATCAACCACACCTAATTTCATAGCAAGGCCCGTTAGATGCCCGTTAGAAACCTGTCTGAGATGTATTTGACCGGTCGAGGAGCTACCCGGTCGCGGCCAGCTGGCGAATGCGCTGTTTGCCTCTATGATTTACCGCCACTTTAAGAACAGTGATAAGCGCTGAGCTTCGGATGCAGTTCCGGCGCTCATTTTAGTTCTACCTGCGAAACTGCCTTCAACTTGAGATTACTCGTTGGAGAGCGCCCAAATGCCGAAACGCGGCCAGCAGACCACAACCAAACAGATTGAAGTGTTTCGTCCGGGAACGTTTACCAGCATGGGTGGTACATCGTTTTCCATTACCGGAGACGAGCTGAGTGCTCTGGCCAAGCGTTATGATGCCAACGCCAACCCGGTGCCGGTTGTGGTGGGTCACCCCAAAACCAACGATCCGGCCTATGGCTGGGTCCAGAGCTTTTCCTACGATGACGCAGCTGAGCGCTTGATTGCGAAAGTGGGCGAACTTGATCCAGACTTTAGCGAGGCCGTGGAAACAGGCCGCTACAAGAAAATCTCCATGAGCTTCTTCCAGCCCGGAGCCTCCAGCAATCCAGCAGGCGATGAGCTTTACCCGCGCCATGTGGGCTTCTTAGGCGGTGCCGCACCTGCTGTCTCTGGTCTCAAGCCTGTCGAGTTTGCAGAGGGTGATGACGACACGCTCACAATCGAATTTGGCGACCGCGCCTTTAAGGACGTGGCCAGCGTGTTTCGCCGTATCCGTGATTTTTTCATTGAAGAGCACGGCCTGGAGACTGCCGACAGAGTGATCTCAGACTGGGAGATCAGCTGGATCGATGATGCCGGAACCACCCCTGAGCCCGTCACAGATGACTTTTCAAACCCTCCAGTAAAGGATGACCCGGTGCCCAATCCAAAGACACCCCAGAGCGCTGAGTTTGCCGCTCGTGAAGCAACCCTGCAAGCCCGCGAAGATGAGCTGAATAAGCGCGAGAGTGAGGCCCGCCACAAAGAGCATGGGGACTTTGCAGAAGACCTTATCAATGAAGGCCGACTGGCAACCAGCCACAAACCCCGTGTGGTGGCCCTTCTTGATGGTCTGGCGGGTAACTATGCGGGCTCAGTAGATTTTGCCGATGGTGATACCACCAAAACGCAAGACTTGCTTGGTCTGACCAAAGACCTTTTCAAAGTCCAGCCCAAAATCGTTGAGTTTGGCGAGACAGACCTTAGCGACCCGCCCGCTGATGGTACGACTGATACTGAGACCATTGCTCGTGAGGCTGTTGAATTTCAAGCAGGTCAGCGCGAGGCCGGGATTGAGGTCTCCACCAGTGATGCTGTGTTGCATGTGCGCAAGAAGCACGGTTTTGCAGTCTAAGCCGCTCTAACCCGCTTCCTCATTTCAACTTTATTGGAGATTTCAGATGCAGCAATTCGGGCTCATCAAAAACTACACCAGTCAGGGCGTTGCAGATCAGTACTGCCTGATTGCGCCAGGTACTAAGGACGGCCACGTCAAACAAGCCACTGTAGGGGACAAGATCCTCGGGGTCTCTGGCGTACGCGGGGCAAAGGATAAAGCTCGCCTTGATGTTTATCACGATGACATTCGCGCTGTGAAGTTTGGCGGCGATGTGGCCTTTGGCGATCCGCTGATCGCAGATGCGCAAGGTCGCGCCGTTAAGGCCAATCCAGCAGATGGCGAAACCGTTCCCATTGCAGGCCATGCCATGTGCTCAGCCAAGGCTGGTGTGGTGGCCGACATGCACGTGCTGCCCGGTTACATCACCGGCTAAGTCTCCAGCTCATTTCCCTCGTATTGATCTGTTTTAAGGATGATCTTTTATGTCTGCCACTGACCAGTTTACCGAAAGCGCGGTGATGACGGCCATCGCCATTGCCTACAAAAATCCGGACTACACTTTGATTGGTGACGAGGTGTTGCCGCGTGTCCCAACCTCCCGCTCTTTCAAATACAAAGAGTATAGCGAGGGCGAGGACTTTTCTCTCCCTGATACCCGTGTAGGGCGTCGCTCTGCTCCCAATCAGGTTGAAATTGGCGGCACAGAAAAAGATGCCTCAGTTGATGCCTTTGGCATTGATGTGCCGCTTGACAATGTGACCATTGAAGAAGCCAAACGCAACAAATGGAACCCCGAAAACCGGGCAACCGAACGCGCTACAGATATCGTTATGCTCGACCGGGAGGTGCGCTGTGCCAACCTGGTCAAAGACCCGGCGAACTATCACCCCGACCATGTGGAAGCTTTGTCAGGCTCAGATCTGTTTAACGACCCTGACAGTGACCCGATCACTCTCATTGAAGATATGATGTCAACGTGCTGGCAAAAACCAAACCAGTTGGCGTTTGGTCATGTGTCCTGGCGGGCATTTCGCAAACACCCCAAAGTCGTGAAAGCAATACATGGCAATTCGGGCGATCAGGGCCGCGCGACCAAAGAGCAAGTTGCTGAGCTTTTGGAAGTCAAACGGATTTTGGTCGGTGAAAGCCGCGTCAACATCAAGCGGCCTGGTGAAAACCCGGTTCTTGCTCGTGTGTGGGACAATATCGTGGCCGGGCAATTCATCAACAGGGCAGCTGATAGCAGCGGCGGGTTGACCTTCGGCTTCACCGCGCAGTTTGGCAAAAAGGTGGCAGGTACTTTGCCTGCAAATATGGGTCTGCGCGGCGGTAAGCTGGTGCGCTCTGGTGAAGAAGTCAAAGAGATCATCGTCGCCAAACGGGCCGGGTTCTTAATTCAAAACGCGGCGGCGGCTTAAAGCTCCTGCATCTGTGTGGGGCCGATATGCAGCCCCATCCCCCTCCATTTCAATTGTAACAATCGGGAGTAACCAAGATGGACCCTGAGACAAACACCTATCCGGTGCTGGCAGCACTGCGCCACAACGGCACTCGCTATGAACCGGGCGACACCGTCGATATGACAGAAGCACAGGCCGAGACCTTGCAAGCCCTTGGCATTCTTAGTGAGGCCGAAGCGCCAGACCCGGCTGCCATTGAAGTATCCACTGACGAGCGCAAGGCAGCAATCCTTGAGGCCATCTCCAGACTTACATCCGAGGCCGACTTCACCAAGGACGGCTCTCCCAAAGTGAAGGCCGTTGAGCTGCTCACCAAATTTGATGTGTCAGCAGATGAGATTAAAGCCATTCATGCCGACTTGCAGGCCAAAGCGCCCGCAAACGGCGAACAGGCTTAAGCAGGAGCGTTAGAGCCATGACAAAGCTGCGCTTCCTAACGGTGGATGAGTTCATCTTAAGGCATGAAGAAAGCAACTTGCTTGCTGTTGCCGGGATTGGCGGACCGAACTCTGCGGGTGGCCGACATATCGACCGCCCTCGTGTGGAAGCGCAGCTTGGCCGAGCTGAAGCTATGGCGGGCGGTTATCTTTATGGTCGCTTTGCTGCCCTGAAGACCATTGAACCCGTTGATGCCCCAGAAGCCTTAAAGGGCGTTGTCTCTGACCTTGGTATTTATTACCTGCGCGAGCGGCGTCATCACTCCAACGCGGTCGAAGAAGAAACCCGCAACCGTTACCGGGACTGTTTGTCCTGGCTAAAGGATGTTCAAGCAGGCCGCGTGGATCTGGGGCTTGAAGTGAGCGGAGGCTTAGAGCCTGCAACCGGCGGTGTCTCTGCCTCTTTTGACGAAGGCCGTGCAGGCAGTGTTTTGGAGGGGTATCAATGAATCAGATTGAAAACCTTCAGGACCAGATTGTTGAGCGCCTCAAACTCTATCTGCCTTCCATTGCTTATGTGGGCGGGTTTCCCTCCAAGCCGGAGGAATTTGATCTTGCTAACTTCCAGATGTCGGCCTTGGTCCACTATTCCGGGGCACGATACGCCAGCGACAACAACCTGAACCACACCACACAATCGCGTGCCATGCGCTTTGCAATCGCGCTGAGCCTTACCTCTCTGGAGGGAGAGCATGGAGCCTATACAGCGTTAGAGCGCTGCCGGACCGCTTTGCAGAATTTCCCATTAGTCGGGGCCAGCGCTCTCATGCTTGAGCGTGAGGATCTGGTGGAGCACGCCCCGAACATGTGGCGCTGGCAAATGGAAGTGAGCTGTCAGGCACGCAGTATCTCTGACCATCAGGGACCGCGTCGTCCGGTTCTACCCATTTCACGACAATCTCAATCACAATAGGAGGACCAGAGCCATGAGTGCAACAGACACGGCTCCCGCGCATTTCTGCGATTATGCTTATAGCGGCCCGGTGCAATCGGTTCAGCTGAAAGCAAAAAACACTGCCGGAGAACATGTTGTGTTCTTTGAGGGCATGTTCTCTCCCGGTAAAACCTACACGCTGCCATCAAACCACCCAACAATTGCAGCGTGGGTCTGCGGTGGCATCCTGACAAAACTTGCGGAGGCGTCCAATGGCTGAGCGTATTTTTGGACCTGAGGTTGTTGATGCCAATGAAGATGGTGTCCTGGTTCGTGAGCTGAAGGCGGCGACTGCTTTTCTGGTTGGCACTGCTCCCATTCACGAAGTGCATGACGCTCCCGAGAAGCAGGCCAAGTACATCAACAAGCCTATTATCATTCGGCGTGAGAAGGATATTGCTAAGCATTTCGGCCCGTTTCGCGATGGCTATACGCTGCCGCAAAAACTGCGGGCAATGTTCAAGCAGTCCCAAACACGCGGTATCGGCACCATTTGCGTGGTCAATGTGTTTGATCCGGCTACCCATAAAGATGAGGCAGGCAAGCCCGACCCAAGCAAGGTTGGTGCACTGGATATCATTGGTGCTTTTGATGCCATGGGCAATCCAAGCGGATTGAAGCTGGCTTATTCCTGTTATCAGCGTTTTGGCTGGTTCCCGAAGAACATTGGGGCTCCCGGCTTTGACGGTCTAACGGGTGTACGCGCTGAGATGGCGGCAATTTGTGCACGCATTCGCGCCCGCTGTTATTGGGACGCGCCTTTTGGAGCAACCTTGCAGCAGCTTGTGGAAGCACGCGGGCCGAGCGGGTCGTTTGATTTCCAGACCAACGACACCCGCGTCAACCTGTGTTGGCCAATGATGGAAACGGTCAACCTGGATGATACCTCGGCTCAAGCCGGTGAAGTAATTGCAGATCATTACTCTGCTTACTTGATGGGTACCGTGCTCATGAGTGTGATGGAATACGGCTATCACCACAGCCCCTCCAACCGGCCTGTCAAAGGCATTGAGGGCGCTGCACAAGAGGTGCTTTATGTACCCGGTGACGGCACCAGCGATACGCAGGTCACCCGTTCTAACGGGATTATCTCCGTTGAAGAGCGCTTTGGTAAAGGCCCGCATACCTCTGGTAACCGCAATGCTGGCTATCCCACCAAGACTTCTATGCTGACCTTCTTCCACGCCCAGTACACGCAAGACGTCCTGGACGAAGCGGTTCTGCATTTCCTTGATGAGAAAAAGGATCGCGTGGGCTCTCTGCCCCGTATTGAGCAGATAGAAGATGCCATCAATGCCTGGGGGATTGGCAAGACGGGCAGTCGTGATCCTGAGCTTTCCGGTTTCCGGTTTGCCTTTGACCGGGAGAAGATGAGCGCTGCTTATGCAGCTGACGGCTGGTTCCACTATACGCTTGAGTTTGCCCCGACCGGCATCATGGAGACCATCACCGTGCGCCGCTCCCTCAACATCAACCTTCTGGCCGATGCACTGGGGCTTTCCCAGTCAGACGCGGCTTAAGCAAAGAAAGGGATGATCAATGGCTGATTATCGCGGTCGCTTTGGGCAGATTACCAACTCTGATATTTATCTGGGCGACAACACCCTTGTGGGGCTCGCCAAGTCTTTCAAAATGCCCAAGATTGAATGGAAGACGGTAGATATTGAAACACTGGGTCAGGTGGCCGTTTATAAGGCTCCAACCAGAACGCTGGAAGCGCTTACCGGTGAAATCACCATGAGCAGTGTGGATCCGGAGTTGCAGGAAGCCTTCTTAAACCCCACGAAGACACAGACTATCCAGCTGCACAAGTATGTGGACGTGAACAGTGCGGACGGGGCGGATTTGGAGCAATCCTATACGTTGGTCACTATCTTGCAGGTTCGTTTCTTTGCTCATGAGCTGGGCGAGAGCAAGAACGGCGATCCAGAAGAGATGACCCATGAGCTGTCTATCTCGCGTCTGGTCCAGCGTATCCACGACAGCAACAAGCCGCTGTTTGAGGTGGACGTGTTTGCCAGTTCAGTGCGGAACTCTTCCGGCGAGATGTGGCGCAGATAAGTTCATAACGGTCTTCATAGACCGCGACCTGAAAGCCCCCGTTGCTTAATCGCGCGGGGGCTTTTTGCGTTTTAAGGACTGATCCCTGATTTTAGAAAGAGGTGCACCATGGACAACCAGAGCGATAAGAAAACGGCCCAGCCTGAGGCAGCAAAAGACACCGGTGTTATTGGCAAATTAAAGGCCTACCGGGCAGCCAATCAGGGTGATGCAACGTTCACGCTGCCGCAAACTCAAGTGATCGTAGAGTTCCCAAAGTTCCGCAAGCATGGTGCATGGACGCAGGTTCTTGCTATGGCGAAGAACAAGATCGCCAAGGCGCAAATTCTTTACATCTGCAAGGTCTGTACCTTTGACGGCGAGAAGCTTTCTGAAGCCGACTGGCGAACTTACATCCCCATGGAAGATGCCAATGAGCTTATGGGCGAAATCTTTGGCGGCTCAGATGAGGAGCTTGAAGAGGATGATGAGGGAAACGGGAGCACGGCAGCGGCTTAGCGCTGTCAACGCTTGAGTGCCACACCTACATGGTCAACCGGGGATGGTCCCCCGGTTACCTTGATGACCTTCTGGAAATTGAATTCCTATCTCACTTTGACCAGCAGGTAGCGCTGGATGAGGCGCGGGCTGAGGCTGAGCGCAAAGCCGTCGAGGCTGCCTCTCGGCGGTGATGTCGGGGAACAGCTATGCGCCTTGGAATTACCGCTGAATTTAAGGACCGTGCATCGAAAAAGATGCGCAAGCTTCTGCGTTTTAACACGCTTATGGCAAAGCAACTTAAAGCCCAGGACAAACTGCAAAAGGGTCAGGTTAAGTCTGCGAGCAAACAAGCCAAAGCCACCCAAAAACTAGAAAAAGCGACGGGCAAAACCGCTAAGGCAGCAGATAAAGTCGCTCAGGCAACCCAGAAAGCCGCCCGCGCCACTGACGCGGTTGCTAAAGGTGCCGGTGTCATGGCTGGGCAAACAAACCGAGCCAGAGATGCCATGGGTCGCTTTGTTGGTAAGACAAGTGAAGCGGTGCGCAAGGTCGGGTTTTTAAGCCGTGCAATCAAAAAAGTAAGAACAGCGAGTGCCAGTCTTCAAAAAGGTGGTGCGCTTGTCAAAGGCGGCGGTGGGAAGATTGCGCGTGGGGCAGCGGTCGGGACCGGCTTGTTTGCCGGGGCGAGTGCGATTGCAGGAGCAGCTGCCGGGACTGTGGTTGGACCAGCTGCACAGATGGAAAATTACATGGTTCAGCTTGAGGGGTTGGAGGGTTCTGAGGCCAAAGCTGAACAGGCCTTGGGGTGGATTAGAACCTTCGCAGATAAAACCCCCTTATTGCTTCCCGATGTTGTTGAATCCTATAAGCAGCTTAAAAACTTTGGAATTGAGCCCACCAACGGAAGCCTTCAGGCGTTAACAGATACTATGGCTATGAGTGGCGGTGGCGCTGAGCAGTTGCAAGGCATTGTTACTGCTATTGGTCAAGCATGGGCTAAGGGAAAGCTACAAGCCGAAGAAGTCAATCAGTTGATGGAGCGTGGTGTTCCAGTCTGGGATATGTTCTCCAAAGCAACCGGCAAAAGCTCTGCTACTCTAATGGAAATGGCCTCCAATGGAGAACTTGGCCGAGAGGCGATTTCAAAACTCGTTGAATTGATGGGAACCAGAGCTTCAGGTTCTTCAGAAAAACTCTCCAAAACATGGGATGGCACGGTTTCTAACCTGATGGGGCGTTGGTTGGATTTCCGGCTTATGATTGCAGACGCAGGGGTATTTGACTGGGCCAAAGAGAAACTACAAGGGTTTCTGGACGGGTTCGAGACTATGAAATCGGGCGGGTCTATGCAGGATCTAGCCGATGAAGTCAGCGCTAACATAATTACAACTTTGGAAGCCTTGTGGACCTTTGGCGTGGCCCTCTGGGGTGTTCTTAAAAGTATTGGTCGCGGTCTTAAGTGGGCTTCAGATATGTTGGGCGGTTGGAATAATCTCGCAGCTGTTATGATTGCCATTCCAATTATTTCAACGCTTACAGGGATTGTGACCGGTTTTGTACAACTGGGAGCTGGATTGGTTGCGTTGGGGAGCGGTATTGCCGCCGTTGGCTGGCCTATATTGATAGTCGTGGCTGTGGTAGCCGCTCTGGCTGCAGCCGCGTGGCTTATCTATGACAACTGGGACGTGGTCTCTGTTTGGCTGGTGGATGCTTGGGAGTGGATTAAAGACAAAGCAAGCATCCTTTGGGAGCATTTTAAAACTGTCTTTTCCTGGACGCCGTTAGGCATGATCATTTCCAACTGGAGCACCATTAAAAGCTGGCTCAGCAAACTTTGGGAAGGCATCAAGCAAACAGCCTCAGACGCATGGGAGGGGCTGAAGCAGCTGTTTAAGTGGACGCCTCTTGGGTTGATCATCACCAACTGGAGCAAGATCACGGCATGGTTTGACGAGTTCTGGACAGGTCTTAAAACCAAAATCTCGGGCAAGTGGGCTGAAATCAAGGCCACGTTTACAGGTTGGAAGTGGCCGAAGTTTCCAGACCTGAAGCTGCCAAGTTTCACTGAAATCAAACAGGCGTTCATTGATTTCTTCAAGCTGGGCTGGCTGCCAGATTGGGTCTGGCCCAACCTGCCAGAATTCAAGCTCCCCAGTTTTGCGGAGATGAAAGAAGGGCTTATCTCCTTCTTTACTGGGGCATGGCTGCCAAAGATGGATGTCTTCTCAAACTTCTGGAGCAAACTGACAGGCTTTGCAGACACTGCCTGGAAGAAATTGTCTGTCATTTTTGATGCTATCGGCAGTGCAGGTGAAACGCTTGCGACCACTGTTGGAGAGACCCTTAAATCCCTCGCTGATATGGCAAGTTCGCTCTGGTCGGCAGTGACCGGCCCGGAGGGTGCCGATCGCTTTATTGATCAGCTGACCGAAGTTGCCGAAAACGGCTGGTCTGATGACTTTGTAGAAGGTCTGGCGCTCACAGAGGCCCTGCAGTCCGGTCAGATGAATCTTGAGACCTATCAGCAAAAACTTGCTGCGATTGCCTCTGGTAGCGGTGAATTTGCCTCTCATGCACAAAAGATGATGGACCTATCGCGACAACTTGAGGGCCACTCCGGGTTTAGCCAGCAGGAGCAATCGCCCATGGGTCTTGCGGAGGTGGAAAAGGCCAGCGCGGCAGTCGAAGCGCTTCACGCATCCAGCAAAGCTGCCATTGCCCAAGTCGACAACATGCTTGGCGGTGTGGACTTTGCCTATCACGGCCAGCGCATGATGGAGACGATTGCTAAAGGGATGCGCTCACGGGCTCATCTGCTGGTGGACGAGATGCGCCAGGTCACACAGATCCTGCGCGACCATCTGCCATCCTCTCCGGCAAAGATGGGGCCGCTTTCTGATATTCACCGCCTCAAGTTTGGTGAGACCATTGCAGGATCTATCAAACCCGCGCCTATGGTCAAGGCAATGCGCAAGGCCGCCGCTGCCACCATGGCGGCCGCCACACTCAGCACGGCAACCGTTTCACCTTCTCTGGCTGCCTCTGCTCCGCAAGCGATCATTCCGCCCGCTCAAGCTCTGCAAGCGGCGGGTGGTTCGGGCGGGTCTGGCGCTTCAGGCTTTGGCGGAACCATATCCGTCACCTTTGCCCCTCAGATCACAGTAGGTTCAGGAGCATCCATTACCAAAGAAGAAATTGCCGAGGTGATGGAAGATAAAGCGGAAGAATTCATGGACCTTCTTTTGCGCAAGATGGACGAGAAAAAGAGGCTTGAGTTTTAGATGATTTTTGCCAGCCTTGGAGATTTTCAGTTGGGTACTACCAGCGTGATGACAGGCCCCACGGCGGCAGATGAAACCCTTGCCAATGATTTCCACGAGCACAAAGTGGTACGGGGCAAACCCGTACCACAGAAGGGCGGAGAAGCCTTAGACCGCCGTTCGTTCTCCTTCTTCTTTGATGAGAGTTTCTGTAGGCCTGAAGCTGAGTATGCTCGTTTAGTTGCTGCTAAAGTCGCTGGCAATATCTTGCCGTTTATTCCAGGCGGCAGAGGGTTTCTGGGTAAGCACTACTTTATCAAGGAGCTAAAAGGCACCACCCATAAGACCACTCAGAGCGGGCGCATTGTGCGGATCTCTGCCAGTATTCAGCTGGTGGAAGTTCCCGGCAGCGCCTTAAGCCTTGGTGGTGTTGGCATTGCCGGTGCAGCCGTTGCCTTGCTGAACCCATTGATTAAGAGGCTCAGGTGATGGCAATAACAACCGGTGATTATCTGGAGCATGTGAGCGAGCCTGGAGAGCGCTGGGATACCATCGCCTGGGTTTATTATCGTGACCCGGAAATGATGGACCTTCTGATCACAGAGAACCGTCACTTATTCCCGGAGGAAATCGCAAAGATCCCTGCAATCCTGCCCCCGCGTCTGACCTTGCGTATTCCAGTGATTGAACAAGATCCGCTGGACACAAACCTGTTGCCGCCCTGGAAGCGCGGCACCGCGCAGGGCTAGGTTATGGATCTGCGTGAACCATTTCTTTCTCTCAAGATCAACGGCGTGGAAGTGGCAGACAGTCTTGCCCCGCATCTGATTGATTTTGCCTGGACAGATAACCTACATGGCAAAGCGGATGAGGTATCCGTCACTTTGCGCGACGACAGCGGGTTGTGGCGTGGTCCATGGCGACCGGAGAAAGGCGATAAGGTCATCGCAAGTATTGGTTATCAAGGGTTTCCACCCATGCCCTGCGGCGAGTTTGAGGTGGACATTCCTGAAGCGCAAGGCTCACGGCTGAATGACCGTCTCAGTTTTAAAGCCACCTCAGCTTATTACAGCTCCGAGCAGCGCACCAAAAAATCAAAGGCCTTTGAGAAAACCACGCTCAAGAAGGTGATTGAAGACATTGCCAAGGGGCTTGGCTACACGGTCTCAGGCAAGATCGAAGAGATTCAGTTTCGCTATAAGCGCCAGCGCCGTGAGCGCGACCTCCAGTTCCTCAAGCGCCTTGCTGAAGACTACGGCTATTTCTTTGCCATCAAAGACAAGCAGCTGGTATTTTATAAACGCGATGATCTGGAAAAGCGTGAGGCAACAATCACTTTCGAGCTGGCGGATGGCACAACCATAATCAATTGGAAGGCCACCGATAAAACGCACCAGACCTACAGCAAAGCCAAGGTTGCCTATACTCACGGCCAAAAAAAGAAACTGATCACGGGAGAGGCGCAGGATCTTTCCATCAAGTCCGGCGATACGCTCACCATAGATGAACGCGTGGAAGATGAGACAGAAGCTAAAACCATCGCAAAGTCTCGCCTTGCCAAAGCCAATGAAGATGGCCTGGTAGCAGGCCTCACTGTGGTAGGTGATCCTCTGATGATTGCCGGACAAGTTGTCGCTCTGGGTGCAACCTTTGGAAAATACGCGGCCCTTTATTTGGTGCACAAAGCCGTGCACAAGATCTCACGCGGCAAGTACACGACCCAGCTGGAACTGAAGGCGATCCGCCAGGACGGCAAGGTGCGCAAGGCTTCTGCTAAAGGCACGAAGTCCGGTAGTGATTCAGGGCTGTTTGATGAGCCGGTGCAGGATCTTTCGAAACCGCAAGGACAGACATTTTAGGTTTCTGTGACACTCTCGCCAACCCTGTTTTGAGTAGTTCGCAGTTTCAGGAATCCAGATATGCAAGAGGTCTAAGTGCAACCTATAGCCAGAGAGGATTCCTGAAAATGGAGTATTTTAAAAGCCGTTTTGCCCGACCGCTCCAATCTAAAGCTTATCAGTCCAAGGGGCGAATTGCGGGCGGGTCTATCGGTGGTGGTGTCGGAGCATGGTTAGGAAGCAGCATTGGAGTAGCAATGCTTGGGACCGCCTTCGCTGGCACAGCATTATTCGCGGCAATTGGTGCAGTTATCGGCGTGCTCTTAGTACCTGACTTAAGACGATTTTTTCGAAGAAAAGACAAAGGTGTAAATTTCGATGTCGAGGATAACTGACGGTGAAAGCTCCAGCCCGTTTAAGCGTGGCACGCTAACCAAGCACGGAAAAGACGGGCGGGCACAGGTTGAGTTTCAGGACGAAGACGGCAATGCATCTGCCTGGCTTTCTGTCAGCCAGCGCAATACCAAAGGGCAGAAGAGCTACGATATGCCCGCAGTCGGCACTCAAGTCTGGTGCCTGCTGGATGCCTATGGTGAGGATGGCGTGATTGGTGGGGCTGTCTGGTCTGATGAAGATGCCCCACCTTCAAATGATCCGAATGTCGTCCATGAAGTATTCGGGCCGCTGGAGATTTTTTACAACAAGACCACTGGTGAGATGAGGGTCAAAGGGGCGCCTAAGATCACTTTTGAGGCGGATCTGATTGAACTTAAGGGCACGATAAAGATGGAAGGTGACAGCGTCACCCACAACGGCAAAGAAGTGGGTGAGACGCATAAGCATAAGGATATTACGCCGGGGCCTGCGCAGACGGGAGTGGTGGTTTAATCTACCTATTTCTGCCGCTTAGTGCTTTTGTTTGTCGTGGTAGCGCAGCCCGTTTTGCGGTTTGTTGCTGCACTCTCGATGGATCACCATCTGGTAATCTCACGGGCACACTAAATTTGATCTTATTTGCGTAGCTTGCGGCGGTTTGCCCACCACCTTCGACACCAACTCCAAAAACTTTTAGGGCTGCTTTTCCACTTCCACTATGCTCAGCACTAACTGCAACATCAAACTCAACCACCGAAAAGACACCGTATGTACCTCCGTTAATCAAATTACCGTCGAGCTTGATACCCTGAAGTCCTGCATTGATGTTGTCACCGCCTTCTACAGTTTGGGCTTCTCGAACCCCCTCTAGTATTTGCTGAAGACTTTGTGTCACAAATTCTTTGAGTTCCATTGCGATTATCTCTAAAGTTAACGTGCTAAAAGAGTAAATATTTTGTTATAGGGGAATTATTATGTCAAACCTGAAGTTACATCAGCAATTGGTTGGTAAAATACTCCATTTTCTTTATGAAAAAGGCCTTTCAAAGACCGATATTTCATCTAACCAAGCTCAGGATTTTTACAAAGGTACCTCTCTTGAGGGTGAAGCGAAATTTCAAATCTTTTCTGATGTTCTCGATTGGATGGAACGAGAGGGGTTAATCTCTATGAGCTCGAACAATAAAACGCTAAGCGGCTCATTTCATCATATCGGTGTGCAACTGACATCATATGGAATATCGTTGATCCAAACCCAGAAGTTTGATGCATTAGATAAAAGCACTATTGAAGAAGAAATTGATAATAGCAATGGCGATATTAGTGCAGAAAAATATGGAAAATTTGGAGCGCTAATCGGTGGGTTCGTAGGCGGTTTTGCTCAGTCTGCTGGCTAATCTTTGTCTTAGTAATTCAGCTAACTAATTCTATTCCATTTACGGAACACTTCCGTAACCTGATCCACGCCCGCACGATACCTTGCCTACAACGAGAAGTTTTAGCAAGGATGTTTGCGGGCGATGGTTTTAGATCCCCTCCATTGGCAGATTAAGTTAGCGCAGGAAGACGATGCGCCGTGGAATGAAGCGGTCGAAGGGCTTGATGATCTGGCCCAGGCCATCCGCATTATCTGCCTGACGCCCAAGCTCTCTGTGCCTACTGAGCCTGAGCAATTCTGCGATGCTCTGAGCTATATTGACCGCGTGCCAGCAAAAGCCATTCCGGGCATTTCCAAAGAGATCTGGGAGGGCATTACCCGCTGGGAGCCGCGTGTTCTGCTTGACCGCGTAGACGTTGAACAACTCGGCCTTGCTTATTTCGCAGCCTCCATTTTCTGGCGTCCACGTTCTGATGTACTTTCCGATATTCAGCGCACAGATGTTGATCTGATGAGGGCTGAGTGATGGTAAACCTCATCAAAACCCTAACCACTGATGAGCTGATCCGGCGCGGACCACCGCAGCACTTCACCACCTCGGCCAAAGCCTGGAAGGAAAAGCTGGTGGCGTGGTGGGAAACCCACCCGGACGGGCCACAGCGCAAGCTCTATCCGGCTCACTATGAGATGCTGCTCATCAACCTACTTTCCTACGGCCTGTCGCTGCTGGGCAAAGAAGGCCAGGATGCCGCCGACAAGCGCTGGCTGCTGTTTGCCAAGGGGCACTCACTGGATGTGGCCGCCGCCAACAACGGCACGTTTCGTCTCAAATCCAAACCTGCACGGGTGGAGCTTGCCTTCACACTGGAGACCCCACGAGGAACCGACCTTATCTTGCCCCGTGGGCTGGAAATCAGCGCCGGAGAAGTTTCATTTGCGCTGGATGACCAGCAGGTATTGAAGGCAGGCAAAGTCGCATTAAGTGGCCGCGCCACGGCAACACAACCGGGGCCGGAGGCCAATGGCCTGCTCCCCGGCCAGATCACGCAAATCTCTGCAGGCTATCCCGATGTGAGCGTGACCAACACGACGACCAGCGCAGGCGGCACAACAGCAGAAGACGACAGCTCGTTACTCTACCGCGCCGCTAAAGCTCATGATCGTATCTCCAAGGCCGGACCAAAGGAAAGCTATCGTCAGCAGGCCCGCGCCTTTTCTCCGGACATTGCAGATGTGGAAGTGATCCGACCAGAACCGGGACGCATTGCGCTTTATGTGCTGCTGACCTCCGGCGTGCCTGGTGTCCAGTTTTGCGCGGACCTTAAAGCCTATCTGGACCCACAAAGCAAACGCCCGCAAGGCGATGAACTGAGCGTTCATCCAGCCGAGCTGGTAAGGATTCACATCACCGGCCCACTCAAGGTCAATGGAGATTTTGAAGCCGCCCACGCTGCCTCAGAGGAGGCCATTCGTAAGGCCGGTCTCATCTGGTCGCAGCGTTTGGGTGACTATCTGGCTTTGTCTGCTTTAACACCTGCCGTTCGGCTCATAGAAGGCGTGGTGGATGTGGATCTGCATGTGAGCAATTTGGCCTCTCGCCAGCTTGGCAAAACCCAGTTTGCCGTGATTGGCGATGTGGACCTTGTGGCGGAGGCATCATGACGGATCGCCGTTTCCCGCACACGCTGATTTCCTCCAGTATCAATGAAGAGCGCTCCCGTGCCTTTGTGGATGCATTGGAGGCCATGGCGGCGGAATTCGACTTTTCTGTCCTGATGCAGCGCAACTCCGATGAGGTCTCAACAGAAGCCTTGCCGTTGGCAATCCATGACCGCTCACTGGACGAGTTCATTGCAGAAGACGGTCTGCCGGAGGAAGCGGTGCGCCGCCTGATTGATGAAGTGTGGAAGCTGCACGAGGACAAAGGCACCGACGATGGTGTGGCCCTCGGCCTGTCACTGATTGGCATTCGCCCGCACTTTGAACACTGGTGGCAACAAGAGCCGGAAGGCCCGCACGATACCCACAACCTGACCGTCTACGCCAATGAGCATCTGTTTGAAGATGAAGCAGTGCTGCTCAATGAGAAGGTCCAGAGGGCTGCTCTGACCATGGTGGACGCTACCAAGCGCTGGTCACAGGGCACCACCTTTGAGCTTGGTGCGGAATTTGAAAGTACGCTCAATCTTGGATTAGCGGGCCGTTCCAACGCCTTCACACAACCGATGGGCGCAACGGTTTTGCCCGAAAGCGGTGCAACGCTGAGCGCAGGCACAATGGCGCGTGGTGTTGCTTTCGTGGCGCAAACAGCTGAGCCGGTTCTCCCGCAAATAGGGGCCGTTCTTGGTTGTGCCGCAACTGGTCGCGGGCATTCCTTTCTTTCACTTCATGGAGAGCTTTTGACATGAGCCTTAAGGCCATTAATCCAACACTTACGCGCGCTGGCATGCGATCCATCTTTGATGCCTCAGACGCTGGCCTTCATGCCAGGATCACACACCTGGCCTTTGGCACTTCGCGTTATACGCCAACAGGCAATGAGAACAGTCTAAAATCAGAGAAAGCCCGTACCGAGATAATTGGATCTCGTTATCTGGATGATTTTCAGATGGAGATCACGGCCAAGATTGACGGGAACACCGGGCTCACACTGGCTGAGCTTGGTGTGATGTTAGAGGACGGCACCTTGCTGGCCGTATGGTCAGACCCTGACACGCCATTAGCTCAATACACCCCAGGCGTACCGATTGTTTTTTCCTTTGTGCTTGCCCTCACTGGGCTTCCGCAAAACGTCATTCAAGTATCCGGTGATGTGGACCTTCAGCTCTTCTTTGGCGAGGAGTTTGCGGGCACAGCCACCTCTATGATTGCTCTGCAACACGAAAACTTTCAGCTCAATCATACCGTGCGCAGTCTGAGCAAGGCGCTTTCCATTGCTCAGACTGGTCAGGCCGAGTTGCTGCGCCGGATTGAGGTGCTGGAAGGCATGGCTGACCACCAAACGAACACCCGCACCGAGCAGCTTATTTTGGGTGCGTCTCTTGCATCCTCACTTCTCACCATTCAACGCCACACTATTGAAAAGGATCAGTTGCAATGAGCCTGACACAAAGCCTGAATGAGGTGGTCAAATCCACCACAGCCCTGACTCAAGCCGTCCGGGAAACCTACTCGCAGCACGATGCTGAGATCCAAAAAATTCTGAAGGTCGC
>NZ_LMCJ01000024.1:118765-119032 GCF_001623085.1 Pseudovibrio sp. W74 | reverse complement strand
CCATGCGGTCACGTTTGAAGTTCGGTTCACCGGACCACTGAAAGGTGCGTTACGTCTTCCAATAGCCCCGCCCAACCTACGACAAACTGACGGTCGCTCCGCCAGCAGCCCGCTACGTAGGCATGGGTTCAGAGTATGGGAAGAATTCAGGAGGGGAATAAGTTTTTCCAAAAACGCTTTGCAGCATCACACAATACCAACTGCAGCACGTAGGCCGGGCATAAGCTGAAAAGCCATATAAGCTGCGTAACAGCACAGGAAGAACAC
>NZ_LMCJ01000024.1:30564-118716 GCF_001623085.1 Pseudovibrio sp. W74 | reverse complement strand
CTTCCCTGCGGCTCACTCGCCAGCCGGTAATGCAGGCAATGGCCATCAGCACAACTGTGCCTACCATCACCCAGATATCCACCTGCGCGATCTCAGAGGGCACCGGAATTGGCACAACAAGGGCTGTTACACCGCCAATGCCGAAAATATTGAAGATGTTGCTGCCAACAATATTGCCAAACGCAACCTCAGCATGGCCACGCACTGCAGCTATCGCCGAGGTGACAAGCTCTGGCAGAGATGTGCCAATCGCAACCAGCGTCAGGCCGATCACCGCATCGGAAACCCCAAAATGATGCGCAATTTCAACGCTGGATGACACCAGCAAACTCGCTCCAATAACGATGCCAACCACACCGACAGCAAAAATTGCAAGCCCCGCCCAAATGGAAAGGTTCGGATAGCTCGCCTGATCAGCTTCAGCCTCATGAATCTGAGCCGCTGCCTTTCCCGCTTTGCGTTCCGACCAATAGCTGAAGAGTGTATAGGCCAGCAGCAGGCCAATCAGAACGAAACCAGCCCATCGGGACAAATACCCCGTCAGAATGACGCCCAGCAAAATCAGGCTTGAGAGCACAAGCACGGCACCGTCACGCTGAAAAGCTTCCCGGTTCACCGCAATGGGTAGGATCACTGCCGTAATGCCTAAAATGAGCAGCACATTGGCGATGTTGCTGCCCACAATGTTGCCAATGGCAACACCGGGGTAACCAGCAAGCGCGCCCTGCAAACTGGCCACAAGCTCCGGCATGGATGTGCCAAAACCAACAAGGGTCAGCCCGATAAACAGTTTGGAAACACCCAGACGCGTCGCAACAGCCACACTGCCGCGCACCAGTGCTTCACCGCCAACAAGCAGCAGCACAAACCCCCCAACCAATTGAAGGATCACCATTTTCTGAAAACTTTCCTTAAGCGCAGTTCGCGCTTGCGGTTTAGACTGATGTGCAATTGGGTATCCTTCACTCCGATTGCAAGAAGGTTGGTCATCACATTACATTCAGCCAAACCTCTTTGATAATGAGGCCGAGACCAGAAAAAAGCATCATCACCAGCACGCAATAGCGGAACAGGATCGGGCTGAAGCGCCGGCCAAGATAGTTACCACTCTTGGTGCCGATATAGACAAAAACCAGCCCGGTGATCGAAATCGCAAAAGCACCAAGATGCAACAGGCCCATGTATGTCAAACCAAGGATCATCATGACTGTTACGACTGTGAAGAAGCTATTGATCGTTTGAATGAAATGGCTGCGCGGGAGATCGAGAGACACCAGAAACGGTGTGATCGGCATCAACTGTGAGCCTGTCATCCCTGTCAGCAATCCGGTTGAGAATCCAGACAGCGAACTCCCAGCTTTCTCCCAATGCGTTTTCAGCTTCAGGTTCTTGGAGAGCAGCGCATATCCCACAAACGCCATGATGATAAACCCCAGCAGGATCGTCAGCCAATGCGTGGACGCCCACCCCAAAAACCAAAGACCAATGACAACGCCCGGTACTGAATAAAGATAAATCCGCCAGAAGCGAGAAAAAGATTCCCGAAAATGCCCGGCCTCATAAACCAGTATGAGATCACTGATGAGCCCCGGTATCACAATAAGCGGAATGCCCTTCTTCAAACCCACCGTGTAAGCGAGAACAGCAAGGCAGATTGTTGTAAACCCAAGCCCTGCAAGACCTTTCACAAAAGCTGCAAAGAAGAACGTGAACATGATGATGGCAATCTCAAAGGCCGTATAGCCGAGATACTCCGCCGCCATTGCCATGTCTGCTTCCATATCCATCATGCAGCAGAGCCTAGGCGTGAACCTGCAACAATCTCTAACATCTCCATCTGCAAACTGAAGGGATCCATCAACCACCAGTTAGCTTAGAGCATGGCCGCTAAAATCCTTTGACCAACAAGCTCAACCCAAGCCCGAACAAAAGCAGCAGAATAGACGCCCTGAAAACCGACGGCGACATCAGCTGGCGCACCACCGAGCCCAGCTTGGTGCCCAGATAGACAAAAGCCAGCCCAAGTGCAGAAACACCCAGCGCACTCAGATCAAGCAGTCCGAGATAATAAAGACCGCCCGCCATCACAAAGGAGGACAAAGTAAAGGAGCAATTGATCGCCTGCACAAAACGCTCACTGTTGAGATTCAGCGACAGCAGATAGGGCATCACAGGCATAATCTGCGAACCGGTAATGCCATTCACCACGCCCGTAATAAAGCCGCTGACTGGTCCCAAAAAGCGCTCCATCTCATAGGAGAGTTTCAGGTGCGGCGTGAAAAAAGCAAACAAGGCATAGCTGATAAGCACAAAACCCAGCACCACAACAGCTTCCTGAGCGGGCGCCACATCCAGAAACCAGAGGCCCAGCAGAATCCCCGGCACCGTTGCAAGCAACATCCAGCGAAAGCGAACCACCATCTCCCTGAAAGACCCGGCATCGACCATCACCAGAATATTGCTGGTAATACTGGGCAGTAAGATGAGCGGAATTCCTCTTTTCAACCCCACCGCGTAAACTAGAAACGGCAGACAAGTCGTTGAAAACCCGAGGCCTGTTGCGCCTTTAACGAAAGCTGCAAAGAAAAAAGCGCCCGCAACAGCAGCAAGTTCCGTTGAGCTATACGCAATCTCCCACACAAAGAGATAACTAGAAATATCTTCAAACATCTGGCACAACACACCTAACCTAATAGGAAACCTAATTCCCTATTGGAAAATCCATTAGATTTTTGTGAAAGCCCGTGAGCTATCACGTGGAGAAGAAATGCAACTCTGGTTTAGACTTATACTTTATTTCATTAAGTTCCCTTTTCAGGAAAAACTAGCAGACATGTTCAGCAAGTCTGTCGTCCGATTGCCCGTTCTCCCCTCTGACATTGACATGAACATCCACCTCACCAACAGCCGCTATCTGGCCATGATGGATTTTGGCCGTGTGGATCACATGAGCCGCACCAAGCTCGGCAAAGCAATTTTCCGCAACAAATGGACACCACTGGCCAATCACGCCACTGTCCGTTTTCGGCGCGAGCTCCCGTTTGGCGAGCCGTTCAAGCTGGAAAGCGAGATTGTGTACTGGACGGATGAGGCCTGTGTGATGGAACAACGCTTTATCTTCACCAAAGGCCCGAAGAAAGGCATTGTTGCCGCAACCGGTCTGGTGCGCGTCAGCATGTACGACCGCGCACAGAAGGCTTTTGTCCCAACCTCAGCGGTGCTGGAAGAGACCGAAACGCAGGCCACCAAACTCCCATTACAGCCGCATATCGAAGCTTTTTTGAAAGAAGAGAAGGCAATTCAGGCCTATGAGCGCAAATCCGCTGGCATTGCTCCGGTAGATTCATTAGAAATACCAGCTGCTGAAAACGATCAATCAAAGGCAGACAACAGAAAGCATGGCTGAGCAGACGTCCCTCCCGATCCTGTATTCATTTCGTCGGTGTCCCTATGCAATGCGCGCAAGACTGGGATTGGTCGCAAGTCAGACAACCGTTGCCCTCCGTGAAATCGTGCTGCGCAACAAGCCAGCCCACATGCTGGAAATCTCACCAAAAGGAACGGTTCCGGTCCTGCAACTGACAGATGGAACCGTCATCGAGGAAAGCCTTGAGATCATGCTCTGGGCTTTACAGCAAAATGACCCTCAAAGCTGGCTCTCACCAGAGACAGGTACGCTGGAGGAAATGCTGCAGCTGATTGAAGAGATGGACGGCGATTTCAAACGCAATCTGGACAGGTACAAATACTCAACACGCTACGAAGGCGCAGATCCGGACGAGCACTACGCTCTCGCCATCCAGGAACTCTCCAAGCTCTCTAAGCGCCTTGAAAGCTCACCGTATCTGTTCGGAAACCGCCCAGCTCTCGCAGATCAGGCACTCTTCCCATTCGTGCGCCAGTTCGCCAATGCAGATAAAGAACGCTTTGAGAGAGAAGCCCCTGCAAGCGTAAAAAAATGGCTGCTCGAACGGATCGACCAGCCGGATTTTAAAACCGTGTTCAGCATGAAATGGAAGCCATGGTCACCCGAGGATGACCTTGTACTCTTCCCGCAAGAAATGACTACACACGCCCTTTAAACAGCGCAACTTCGCCAACCACTTCAATCGTCACATCCCTGAAATACGTCTCCAGATTGGAGCGCAAATCATCAAGGTTGTCTTCAGAATTCGAAAAGATGCCCTTGCTGTTGTAAAAGCCCATCAGCTTGCGCGCTGCCCAGTTTGGCTTCTGCCCTTCACCCAAAATGGTTGAGCCAAACAAGATCCCACCGTCATTCAGCAGCGGTCTGAGGTTCTCAAACACCATATACTTCTGCTTCATGGTTCCCGGCAGGCAGTGCAGCAGATAACCCAGATTAATGCTGTCAAACTTGGCGTCGGTCCACTCAATCGGCTCCAGCACATCAGTCTGTGTCACGCTGACATTTGCCACCACAGAGCGCGCCTTGGCATACTCCAGACAGGTTTGGTTGAGGTCCATCAGCACCAGACGCGTCTTATCCGGAAAGCGCCCGTGCTCCAGAAAGTAACCACTGCCAACCCCTACATCGAGGTGATTGGCACTGACATTGCGGTTGAAGAAGCTCAGTGCCTTTGAAGCGGAACAGCGCCACAGAAACGTGTTGGAGAACCGCAGAACCAACAGGTCATAAATACGCAGAGTTTTATCGGAGTAGACCTCTGCCCCTGCCGCGCTATCCAAATTCTCTTTGTTCATTTCCGCACCAATCCTGTTTTGCTTCACGCATGCATAGTTGCCATACTAGAACAACAACATGAGCAAAACCCTACGTCATGGTTTTACACAGAACAACCAAGAGTTTGCATCAGCAGCTTTTCTAGCTCCGTAACCGACACTTCCTGATCCCAGGAATGACGGTAAACTGCCTCTCCATCAAAGAAATCAGCCCCCTCACCATCAACGCTCACCAACCCCCATTTTGAAGCGCCAACCTTGAAGGTTTTCGAGGCAAACACCCCAATATCATCAGCACGGCGCTCATTCATGCGGATAACAAGGTCATGAGCGGTAGCCGCGAGTTGCTCGCGTCCCTCATCAGAAGACAGAACATCCTCGGTATCCAGCAGGAACGCTTTACCAAAGCCGCCGTTCATGTTCACCCGCTCAACATGCAGGCGATACCAGTCGAAATCAGCAAAATCGACATAGAGCTTTGCCTTGGGATGCCGCATCAAATAGCGGTTGCGTAGCTCAGTGCACAGCGGATCCCCTTTGCTCAGTCGCTCAAAGCGCCCGATAACGGTCAGCCGCGGATGAGCCAGTGGGTCCCCTTTACCGGGCTCACCAATCAGCAAAGACACCCGCTGATCCTGCACAAGGCATTGAGAATGGTTGGAAAGGCTGGAGGCAAGCATAAACGGCGCACCAACAACATCCGAGCTGACACCAACACGGCTGACAATAGGGTAGCCGGTCTCTGGCTCCAGAACAGCAAGAGAAGCAAATCTGACAGACCTGATCAGCTTCTTGGCAAGAGCGCGTGCTTCATCGGTGGTTTCACGAATTGGATCTATCTTCTTTTCCATACCAACCTCACTTTTCCCAATCTGACCCTGCTCAGATTCTTGGCTCTTGTCTATCTCCACTTAAGCGTATTCCCGAAAAGTGGTCTCCATAATCTGGAGAGGACAACATACTGATTTAAGTAAGATGGATAACGTACTCAACTTAAAATTCGGCAAGAAACCAGCGTCTTAAACATTTTTTCAAACATCTAATGAATTGATTTATATAGTTTTTCTAGCCCATTCATCTACATGAACAGAAGATGAATGGCGCTCTCAAAGAAGGTTCAGGCCACTTCTGGTTAATTAGTCTCAACAAACACGAAATACCGTTTACGGAGACGAAAATGGCTAAAGCATCAGCAGTAATTTCAGTAGCGCTTGCAGGGGCAATGATGTTGCCAGTCGTTTCTGCAGCTCAGGCAGGCCCGCGAAACAATACGTACATTGAGAACAACACTTACGTTGAAAACAACTATTACCATAAGCGTAAGAAGAGAAAGCATAAGAAGCACGGCATCAATGCAGGTGAAGCAGCTGCAATCGGCGTTATCGGTCTGGCGGCAGGTCTCATCATCGGCAATGCAGTGACACCGCAACCTCAGTACGTTGCACCACCACGCCCGGCCTACCGTCCACCAGCGCCAGCGTATCGCCCACCAGCCTACCGTCCGCCAGTGGTGCATCAGCCAGCACCGGTTTATCACGCTCAGGCTGTAGCCCCAGCCCCGTGGTCCCCGGCTTGGTTTGCCTACTGCACCAACAAATACAGAAGCTTTAACCCGAACACCGGCACCTATCGCACGTACTCTGGCAAAAACCGTTTCTGCCAGTAAGCCCTGTCATCACAGAACACGCCCGCTTGAAAGAGATAAAGCCCCGTCTCAATCAGGTGGGCGTTCCCACATCATGCTTTTGAAAAAAGGACTGTGAGCCCGCGCCTTTATTTGCAGACGCGATATTTGCAGCCCTTGCCGTGACAGCCCTGATCGAAGTGTAAGTGGTCTCGGTGATACTTGTCGGCCTCTGGGCCAAGTACGGTCGTGAACCGCTCACAGGCTCCTTTATGTAAGCTGCTCAGGAAACGCACTTCAGCTGAAGACCCGTCCCAGCCCTCTTCAACAGTCACTTCTCGTCCATCAGACAAATAGAAGGCTGCAATATCGATGGCGTTGCCCTTGCCATGCTCTGAGAGCTTCGCGCCGCGTTTGTTATTCCGGCCACGACAAGCATACCCTGCAGCCGTGCGAATGCGCGTGATGGATACACCAAGTTCCCGCCGAGCAGCAGGCACTGCCACATCCTGCAACCAGCCATCCAGCTTTTGTGCCAGCTCGCACTCAATTTGCACTGGCATCGTCAGGCCAATCTCTTGGCCACCACCAACCACAGACCGCAAAGAAACAGGCTGATCAATCCCACATCCGCCCGGCCCGTCAACAGCGTTTGAGATCTCAACACTCCAACCACGGAGCACACACATCCTCGCATCGCTTGCAGGAGGAAAAACACGCTGGTTTTCAAGTGGCACAGGAACGAGAGAAAGCGGCTTGCCCGCAGGAACACGTGAAGGCTGAACACTCACCTTGCTCTGAGGAAGAGGCATCGGAGGCAATAAGGTTACATTGCCCACATAAGGACGAGCTTTGGGCATCGGGGCAGCACTAACGTGTGCAGCGCCGATGCACATACCGATAACCAAAACGGCAGACAAAAGTCTTCCGGCAGCGTTCCCACCTGTCTTGTAACCCACCTCGAAATCCCCGATTTGAACAGGCGTTTGCCCGGCGCTGTTCCTGATTCAATGCTGAATATTTCCGTTTTCCCGCCTGAATTGTCATGAATGTTTTAAACTATCCACGCCCAATTCACCCCAGGAAAAGCATGAGTATAGCCCGACGAGTATTCGCGAAGCTGCAGAAAACCTGCATATTGATTTGACAGAGGAAACGCAAGAATTCCCTTGGTCTTTCACAAAACAACCAGAAAGTATCCTCCGGCTTTACACATATTATTCGCTACAGAAATTTTCAGTGATCCTAGGTGCTTTTCTAGCAGTGCCATGAAAAATGGCATTTTTTTGCTTCCTAACGTGGCTTCCGTCACATAAGCTTTAAACAGCTAGTGAGTAACGGGAGATAAATCCATGACTGTCACACGAAGCTTTAACGCCGTCGCAATCACACTTGCATTTGCATTTGTTGGTGCTGTCGTTATCGGCTTGCTATAGTCCCCCTCCCCCACACTGACAAAGTCCTTCACAAAACAAAAATCGAAGGCAAGGCTTACCAGGTGCACAAAGAAACCCACCTTGTTACCAAGGTGGGCTCCAGTTGATTAATTGCTTTTGCGTATCAGTTACGCTGCCACAGATGTCAGGCCAACCATTGTGTTCTGCGCTTGTGCAATTGCTGCATCACGGTCAACAGCAACACCTTCCGCTGCAACAACTTCCACATCGCTCACACCAATAAAGCCAAGCACCTGCTTGAGGTAAGGCACTGCAAAGTCTGCTGGGGAGCCAACAGGCACGCCGCCAGCTGCAGCAACAATGTATGCCTTCTTACCTGTCAGCAAGCCCTGTGGGCCGTATTCGGTGTAATTGAAGGTCACACCCACACGTGCAATCTGGTCAACCCATGCCTTCAAAACAGCAGGCACAGAGAAGTTGTAGATCGGCGCACCAATAACCAGCACATCTGCCGCTTTCAGCTCCGCAATGAGTGCATCAGAAAGCGCAAGGCCTTCTTTCTGTTCTTCGCTGCGCTGCTCGTCAGGGGTGTAAGCAGCACCAATCCATGCTTCGTTGATAAACGAAATCGGGGAATTCAGATCGCGCTCGATAACGGTGTCACCGTCATTGAAGATCTTGGAAGCAAGTTCATCAGAAAGCTGGCGGGTTACGGATGTTGCAGTTGCCGCTGAGCTATGGATCTTCAAAATTGTCTTTTTCATCGGTCGTCTCCTATGCCCCAAACAGGAGCTATTGTCTTCTCTTGAACATACATAATGGAACCACAGCGAATGATTAGATCACTATTTGGAAACAGTCTTTGCACGTCTCAGCGACAATCCGACAAAGAATAAGGGCTGCGAAAACATCCGCAGCCCCTCTAAATTTCAATGCTTCAAAGCGTTACTCCGCAGCTTCGCGAGCCATCGGGTTGTAGTTCAGGATCGGAGCCAGCCAGCGCTCTGCCTTTGCCAGTTCCCAACCCTTACGCTTTGCATAATCTTCCACCTGATCCCGCTCAATCTTGCCAATGCCGAAGTAGTGGCTGTCAGGGTGAGAGAAGTAGAGACCAGACACAGCAGATCCCGGCCACATCGCGTAGCTCTCAGTCAATGAGATACCTGTCTGCGCTTCCGCATCAAGCAACTCCCAAAGAGTACCCTTCTCAGTATGATCTGGCTGCGCTGGATAACCCGGTGCCGGACGAATACCATCGTAGTCCTCTGCAATCAGATCAGCATTAGACAGACCTTCATTCGGCGCATAGGCCCAAAGCTCAGTACGAACCAGTTCGTGCATCCGCTCTGCAAGTGCTTCTGCCAAACGGTCAGCAATCGCCTGACTGAGGATCTTGTTGTAGTCATCACCAGCTTCGCCGTAGCGCTTGGCAATTTCATCCTCACCGATACCCGCAGTCACAGCAAACCCGCCAACATAGTCCGGGATACCGCTGTCGATTGGCGCAACAAAGTCCGCAAGAGCCACGTTACCGCGATCAGAGGAACTCCGGTCCATCTGCTGACGAAGGGTATAAAGACGGTTCAGCTCAGTTGTACGGCTCTCGTCGGTGTAAAGCACAAGATCATCACCATCCTGCGCACAAGGCCAGAAACCAACCACAGCATTCGCTTGCAACAGATTGCCGTCCACGATCTCCTTCAGCATCTCCTGCGCATCATTATAAAGCGCCTGAGCTGCCGGACCATAGCGGTCATCTGTCAGCACTGCAGGATAGGCTCCCTTAATCTCCCAAGTGGAGAAAAAAGGTGTCCAGTCAATGTACCTCACCAACTCCTTCAAGGAGACATTGGTAAATGTCTTGGTGCCGATAAACTTAGGCTTGGTTGGAGCATATCCATCAAAGTTTGGCTTGAAGCGATTTGCACGAGCCTTCTCAATAGATGCCCGAACCTTCTTGTTCCGCGACCGCGCATGTTTTTCAGCAACATCCACATATTCCGCGCGGGTTGCATCATAAAGTGCCTCACGACCACCTTCACTCACCAGACGGGACGCAACACCCACCGCACGACCGGCATCAGTGACGTAAATCGCCTGCCCCTTGGAGTAGTTCGGATGGATCTTCACCGCTGTATGAACACGAGAAGTCGTCGCACCGCCAATCAGCAGCGGAATGTCCAGACCTTCACGCTCCATCTCAGAAGCCACGTGACACATCTCATCAAGCGACGGTGTGATCAGGCCGGACAAACCAATGATATCGACATCGTGCTTGCGTGCTTCATCAATGATCTTGGCTGTTGGCACCATCACCCCAAGGTCGATAACCTCAAAGTTATTACATTGCAGAACAACGCCAACGATGTTCTTGCCAATGTCGTGCACATCCCCTTTAACAGTCGCCATCAGGATCTTGCCGTTGGATGAACTCTCATCCAAACCACTGCGACGCTTTTCCTCTTCAAGGAAAGGCATCAGATAGGAAACAGCTGCCTTCATCACACGAGCAGATTTCACCACCTGCGGCAGGAACATTTTACCAGCGCCAAACAGATCACCAACCACGTTCATGCCATCCATCAATGGACCTTCAATCACATGCAGCGGACGATCGAAATTCAGACGAGCCTCTTCCGTGTCTTCCACGATAAAGTCCGTGATACCGTGAACCAATGAGTGCTCAAGACGCTTTGCAACTGTTGCCTCACGCCAGCGCAGGTCAACCTCACGTTTCTTTCCACCCGGACCTTTAAACTTCTCAGCAGCTTCAAGCAGACGATCCGTGGAATCTGAACGGCGGTTCATGACCACATCTTCACACAGCTCACGCAATTCAGCAGGAAGGTCATCATAAACAGCCAGCTGACCAGCATTCACAATGCCCATGTCCATGCCAACCTGAATGGCATGATACAGGAACACAGAATGCATCGCTTCACGAACCGGCTCATTCCCGCGGAAGGAGAACGACAGGTTGGAAACACCACCAGAAATATGAGCGTGTGGAAGGTTCTCAGAGATCCACTTGGTCGCTTCAATGAAGTCCAGACCATAGTTGTCATGCTCTTCAATACCAGTCGCAACCGCAAAGATATTCGGGTCAAAAATGATATCCTGAGGCGGGAAACCAACCTTATCAACCAGCACATCATAGGAGCGTTTGCAGATGTTGATCTTGCGTTCAAACGTGTCAGCCTGACCCGTTTCATCAAACGCCATCACAACAACAGCAGCACCATAACGGCGGATCAACTTAGCCTGCGCGATGAAGTTCTCTTCCCCTTCTTTCAGGGAAATCGAGTTCACCACAGCCTTACCCTGCACACACTTCAGGCCAGCTTCAATGACAGTCCACTTGGAGCTGTCGATCATCACTGGAACCTTGGCAATATCCGGTTCAGCCGCAATCAGGTTGAGGAATGTAACCATGGCTTCTTCACTATCAAGAAGCCCCTCATCCATGTTGATGTCAATGATCTGCGCACCATTCTCAACCTGAGAGCGGGCAACATCCAGCGCTGCATTGTAGTCATCGTTCTTGATCAGTTTGCGGAACCGCGCAGAGCCCGTCACGTTGGTACGCTCACCCACGTTGACGAAGTTCACTTCCTTGGTGAAGGTGAATGGCTCCAGACCGGACAGACGCATCAGGCGCGGCACTTCTGGCAAAGCACGCGGCTTCAAGCCTTCCATAGCATCCGCAAGGGCCTTAATGTGATCCGGCGTCGTACCACAACACCCGCCAACCACGTTGACCAGTCCAGACTCGGCAAACTCTTTCATGAGGCCAGCCATGTATTCCGGGCTCTCATCGTATTCACCAAACTCATTCGGCAAACCCGCATTCGGATAAGCACAAACAAGAGTATCCGCAACACGGGAAATCTCATCCACGTGCGCACGCATTTCCTTTGCACCCAGCGCACAGTTCAGGCCAATCGTGAACGGCTCAGCATGACTGACAGAGTTCCAGAATGCTTCCGGTGTCTGACCTGAAAGGGTACGACCAGACAAATCTGTAATCGTACCGGAGATCATGACCGGCAGCTTGATGCCTTTCTCCTCAAACACCTGATCAATCGCGAACAAAGCCGCTTTTGCGTTCAGGGTATCAAAGATGGTCTCAACAAGAATGAGATCACAGCCACCATCAACCAGACCACGGGTTGCTTCAGCATAAGAATCCTTCAGATCATCAAAGGAAACTGCGCGAAAGCCCGGATTGTTCACGTCCGGAGAGATCGAGGCCGTCCGGTTTGTTGGCCCAAGTCCACCGGCCACAAACCGGCGGCGGGAAGGATCAATCTCCTTCATCTGCTCAACAGCTTCACAGCAAAGGCGGGCACCTTCCTTGTTCAGCTCATAAACAATGCTCTCCATCGCGTAGTCAGCCTGCGCGATAGAAGTGGAGGAAAACGTGTTGGTCTCGATGATATCTGCACCCGCTTTCAGATACTGCAGGTGGATATCTCGAATGGCATCTGGCTGGGTCAGGATCAGAAGATCATTGTTCCCTTTCAGATCCTGGTTCCAGCTCTTGAAGCGCTCACCTCGGAACTGCGCTTCATTGAACTGCAGATTCTGGATCATAGTTCCCATGGCGCCATCCAGAACAAGGATACGCTCCTTGGCGGCTGCTTCTAGGGCTGCAAAAATGTCCGAACCGGTCTTTTTCACCTGCAAACTCATGGGATCCGATCTTTTCTAGTACTTTACTTTTGCGGGTCACGAATGGGCCGTAATCCGACAAATATCTTTATATGTGCGTGGATTGGGTTCAGGCAGCGACGGATGCTTTCACATCCTGTTTTGCGCGAAGACCAAGCATGTGGCAGATCGCGTAAACGAGGTCTGCTTTGTTCATTGTGTAGAAGTGGAAGTCCTCAACACCATCATCCGCCAGGCTCATCACCTGCTCAGCAGCAACAGCTGCCGCAACCAGTTCACGGGTGCGTGGGTCGTCATCAAGACCATCAAACCGGTGCGCCAGCCAACCTGGAACAGATGCTCCAGTCTTCTTTGCAAAGCCGGAAATGCCCTTGAAGCTGGTCACTGGCACGATACCCGGAATAATCGGGATCGTGATGCCAGCGGCCCGAACACGGTCCACATAGCGGAAGTAATGATCATTATCGAAGAAGAACTGCGTGATCGCACGGGTCGCGCCCGCATCCACTTTCGCCTTCAAAACATCCAGTTCCGTTTCCCAGCTTGGAGATTCCGGGTGCTTTTCCGGGTAGGCTGAAACAGAAACCTCAAAATCACCGATGGAACGAATGGAAGCTACCAGATCAGCGGTAGACTGATATCCACCTTCATGCGGGTGATACTGCTCGCCAAGCCCAGCAGCCGGGTCACCACGCAGCGCCACAATGTGGCGAACACCAGCATCCCAGTAAGCGCGAATGACTTCATTCACTTCTTCCTTGGTGGCATCCACACAGGTCAGGTGTGCAGCAGGCTTCAAAGCAGTCTCATTCACAATACGGGAAACCGTAGAGTGAGTACGCTCACGGGTCGATCCGCCAGCGCCATAAGTGACAGAGACAAAGTTCGGGGCCAATGGCTCAAGCCGTTTGATTGATGACCAAAGCTGTTGCTCCATCTTCTCGCTCTTAGGAGGGAAAAACTCGAAAGAAACGGAGATGTCAGAGGCTCCATTGAGCCTAAAACGGCGATCGATACTATGTTCGCTCATAACTAAGCAAGCTCCTTGGTCTGATCCGCTACAGGCAGGTCGGTCACAACCCGACGATCCTGAGCGAGCCAAAGGGTAACGGTTAATTTGTCTTTCTCCCCCGCGCCCGGGGTAAGATCATTCGTTGAAACAAGCTCCAGATCAGCCTCGGAAAGCCAATTGCCCACTTGTCCCTGAGAAAAGCCAAGACGACGATGCGCATGCTTCTCCCGCAAAAACTCCAATTCGTGAGGAGCAAAATCTACAAGCAACAGACGCCCACCCGGCCGCAAAGCACGGGCAGCTTCCAAAATCGCTCGCCCAGGTTCTTCCAGATAATGAAGAACCTGATGAACCACAGTCAGATCGGCTGTGTCTGGTGCAACCGGCAACGCGTAAATGTCGCCCTGACGCACCTGCGCTTTCTGCAAGCCAGCACGGTCCAGATTGGCCCGCGCAACAGAAAGCATGTTCTGGCTGGCATCAATGCCAATGCCACGCTCGTACTGTTCACTGAACAACTCCAGCAAACGGCCGGTTCCCGTCCCCAGGTCCAGGAGGGTATCAAAGGACTTGGACCCCACGAGTGCACGCATCGCAGCTTCAACGGCAACTTCCGGCACATGAAGACTACGCTCCTTGTCCCAGTTGTTGGCACGTGCTGCAAAGAAAGCCGCCGCTTCCTCTGCCTTTGCACGGCGCAACGAAACCAATCGCTCATGGTCGGCAGCAAGTACCGGATCGTCCTGCTCGCTCTGCGCAACAATGCGCCGTGCCAGCTCCGCCGGACCACCTTCACCAAGACGATAATAAACCCAGGCTCCTTCCGGATACCGCTTGATCACCCCTGCTTCACAAAGAAGCTTGAGATGCCGCGAAATCCGAGGCTGGCTCTGCCCAAGAATGACTGTAAGATCCTTCACGGTCAGCTCACCAAGCACAAGCAAAGCAAGCAGACGAATACGCGTCGTCTCTCCACAGGCACGCAAGCAGCCCACCAGGTCCTCTACAGGGAGTTTGCCTTCCGGTTCATTGTTCACTGTCGTTATCAAGCCTACTACCGCCACCAACTGATCGAATAATCTGATATAAAGATATCTTTATACGTATAATAACTCGATGACAAGGAGGAACATTCCCTTCTCGCACCAAAAGAGGAATAGTTTTTCTGAGTTTTCCTTGAAAATTGGCTGATCAAAAATCAACTCTGACATTACGGGGGGGCAAACAGAGCAAAAAAGCCAGGAATTACAACAGTTACGCTTTTGGAGAGCCGTTCTGGTCATCCTCTTCAACCACAGGCAAAACAGCACCACCCACTGCCTTTTTCTGTGAGTCAGAGAAAGTTTGCCCACCAGCAGCCCCTTCATCGATCCTCACCTTCACCTCACGATGGGCAAAAGTGATGCCCTCGCGGTTGAAAATCTCCCGAATGCCTGCAAACACTGCCTTCCGCAAAACATACTGATCCCCAGGTCGCGTCGTAAATTTGACCCGCACAATCATCGCGGAATCTTCCAGAGCCGTGATGCCTTGAGATTGAAGCGGCTCCAGAAACTTCGGGCCAAGCTCAGGATCCTCGAGCAACTTGTCTCCCAGCAATGAGATCAACTCCCGCATCCGGTCGACATCCGTGTCATATGTGACCCGAAACGCCAACTTCATCATGGTCCAGTCACGCGACGAGTTTTTCACAAACGACAAGTTGCCAAACGGAACCGTATTCAGGAGACCGTCCGACTGCCGCAGCTGCATGGACCTTATGGAGATCCGTTCAACCGTCCCTTCAACATTATTGGTGACATAAATGTACTCACCCGTTCGAAAGGCATCATCGAGCAAGAAAAACGCACCTGAGAAGATATCTTTGATGAGCGTTTGCGCGCCAAACCCGACAGCAAGCCCAACTACGCCAGCACCAGCAAACAGAGGACCAATGTTCACCCCTATCTCCGAAAGAGCAACCATGCCGGAGAGCACAACAATAGAGACCAGCAGAAAATTCCGCAGGATCGGCAACAGCGTCGCCAACCGCCCCATCTTGGCCTGTCCACTTTTATCACTTTCAGAGATTTCAATCTGACGTTGGATGGTAATGTGAACGGCCTGGTAAGCCATGTAGCCAAAGAACACGATCAACGCGACTTCCACCAGATTGCCAAACAAACCATCCTGCTTGAAAAGATTAATCCCCCACGCTTCAACGATCACCGCAAGACCAAACATCAGCGTCACAAGGCGGGCACCATGATCAAGCAATTGCCGGTAGGGCCGCCGCGCAGCCTCTTTTTCTGCCGCCAACGCTCGGGCTTCAGCATTGACCTCCTCAGGATTATAGGAATGGCCGGCCTGCTCTTCGACCTGCACAATCTCCTCAACAAAGGCATCCTGCAGTTTATCGATGTTAATCGGCGGCAACAGCCACTTATCAATGACAAGAAGTAAGATACCGTAGAGCAAGACACTGGCAAAAATAGCCATAATCGGCGCCAGTAACAGGAGACTGTCATAGCTCAGTCCTAAGAGCAGGCGGTGGGCAAACACCAGCCACGCCACCAGAAAATACGCCAAAGCACCCAAATGCCAGTTTTGGCTGAACAGCCTCCGCCAAACCCGCCGCCTCTCAGTGCTCGCATACTCCCCGGAAAACCAGCCTCCAATAGGCCTGCGAAAAATATAGCAAATCAACGCAGCAGAAACCGCCAGAAACAACCCGCTTTGAAGGTCAAGAATACGTTGAGCATTGGCATTGAGAGACAAATGGCTCATCCACCTGCCAAATGCCAGCAGGAAGAAGGCAACCCCGCCGCACAGAATAATGGCATTCAGAAATGACCGGGCAACGTCATCATCCAATGGCACAACACGGTGATGTTCATTCCCAACGGCCAGAAAGTTCCGCGTGAAAACCATCAAAAGCCGAAAGAAGAAGTAAAAACTCGCAAAGATCAGCGCAGCATGTCGAACACTCTCTGTATTACCGGAAATAACAAGAATGAGCCCGAACGTCACAATCACATGCAGAAAGATCGCGGCAACCTGCACCAATGACCTTGAGAACAGAAATCCAATCTTCTCAGCCCTGCTCTCCGGCATCCCGCGATAAAATCGTAAAAGCCTCCTAGCAAACAGCTTGTCTGCAAACAGCTCAACCACAAAACCAAGCGTGACTGCAAACAGCGTCAGCGCAAATATCTGCCACACCCACGAAACACTCGTATCGGGCCGCGCCCGCTCCAGTGCATTGTGGACGTGCCTGGGAAAGTTCCCAAGATCCTTCAAAACAGCATTCAGAGACTGGCTGGAGCGATCAATGTTCTCCAGCGAGAACAGCTCCAGTCCATTAGATAGCCCAAAAACAAGCGGTGCCCCTTCCATAGGAATAGACTCGCTTTGCACCACCATTTCCTGAGCATCAACCATAGGGTCTGCAACAACTGAGTTCTGGGTTTCTGGCGTTTGCGCAACAACAAAACTGATGTGCAGCAAAAGCCCCATACCAACCAAAACAGCGAGTGTCAGAAAGGAGATAAGGAAATTGAGAAAGCGATCCGCCTTAGAACTGTCAGAAGAAACTTTTTTGCTTTTTCTTATTTGCATCAATCCTGCTTTGGCTACACAACCCAATCAGCAGGAGTAAACACGAACAGCACCTAAAGTTGCTTTGGCAGAAACATTCGACTTTTGGACTAAATTGACCAAAGAAAAGGGCCGCACACACGCCCCTCACAAAACCACTTAAATTTTTGAATGGATCAGGCCATCCATTGCTCTTTCCAGGTAATAAATTGCTTATAGGCTTCTTGTTGGTCAAGCGCCTGATAACTCTTTAACGCAGTCTGACGCTGAGAGTTTGAAAGGCGGTAACGCCATGGCCCAATCTTCAGGAGAGCCTGAACAGTCATCATCCCAAAACCAGAGGCACGACACACCACGAGGAAAGGCTCAGTGTCATTTCGCACAGTCCAATGCTGCGCTTCTGCATGACCAATGCCAGCCAACATCGCAAACGCGGCAACCGCTTCAGCGAACCGGTCTTCCTCAGCATAAGCACGCAGAGCATTCTCAGTCAGCTTGCCTTCACGGACCAGCTCCATCACGCGGCCACGACCAGTCTCAAAATCATACCGGCCTAGCCAGAATTCGTTAGAAAGTTTGCCAGCTGCAATCCGAGCAGCTTTCGGCAGTTTCCCGGCAGCTTCGGTCGCGCCTTCTTTGATCAGAAGCTTGCGAACCTGCTCACTAGCGAAGTTGATAAGCGCTTCAATATGAGCATCTGCCAGATCTGCGCGCTGACCAAGGGCCAGCTGAAGGACTTCGTCCCCCTTCGCGTCAGTCATCAGCGAGTTCACACTGCGCTGACCAAGCACTGCACCATCATTTGCAGCAACAGTCTGTTTCACCTCAGTATTTCCAAGATTCACCAGCACATCACTGATATTCTCGGAAATGACATCCCGCTTCGCAATCGCCAGACGATGATCATCACTCTTGCTGCGCGCAATGCTCACCAGGTCACTTTCACGCAGCACGTTAGAGTTCCGTAAAAGCGGCTCTGCAATTTCAATTTCATCGAAAGCAAGTTTGCGAACAGTTTGCTCAGGCGCACGTCGCACTTCAGAAAGCTGTTCCGCCATATAACTCAGCGCATGCCGCTCAACCATTTCCGAGAGCCGCAGCATCACACCATCGTAAATATCGATCTGATCGTCAGAACACCGTTCCCATGTCCGCGCAAACAAAAGCGCAACATGACGCGCAAGCTCCGAACGTCGCTCAATATTGTTCTCAAGCGCGAGAGATTTGAAATCAACGATATGAGAAGCCAAGTCAGATGACATTTAAAACACCGATGGGATACGCAAACTGATAAAAACTTATGGAACAGGATTAAACAAAACCTAACTCAATCTATTCTATTTTTAGTTAATTTAGAAAAAATAACATGCGATTTGCATGCTTCAAAAAGCGGAAAAACCAATAAGTTTTCTCCCGTTAGAACAGATTTCAGAAATTTAATTAAAAAGGTAAGTGACAACAACGAGTTACAAAAATATCACGGAGACTTAACAAGCTTCATCTATGTTGCGAGCAGACCCGCACTCGTTAATGACTTGTTTGCGACATGCGTTCTTTTTATCAAAGCGTCCCCAAATTATGAGTAACAGCATCAACGTTTTAAGGCCTGTCACTCACCCAATTCCTTACCAAAAGGTCAATTTCGTAAAACCAACCGTTTTGAGTCGCACCATGCTAGCAACCATGGAGTGCAACACCCCTTCATGATTTCAAGTCAGTAATCCAGTAATAATTAGATCAGAACATGTGAATTCAATTTCTTATATTGATAAGATATCCTGATCCTTATGCTTACGTTCAAACAACTCCGCTATTTCCTCGCCGTGCAACAGCATCACCACTTTGGCAATGCCGCAGAAGAAGTCTGTGTTTCCCAACCTGCACTCTCCATGCAGATCCGGGATCTCGAGAAAGAGCTAGGCCTTTGCCTTGTCGAGAGAAACGCACGTTCAATCCGGATCACACCGGAGGGCGAAGAAATTGCCAGAAGAGCCAACCAGATCCTGCGAGAAATGCAGGACCTTAAGGATTATGCAAAACACGCAGCATCCCCACTGAGTGGTATCATACGCCTCGGTGTCATCCCTTCACTTGCACCATACATTCTGCCCAAGCTGCTACCTGCTCTTATCAAGCAATATCCTGATCTTCAGCTCAATCTCCGCGAGACTTTGACAGCATCTCTGGTGAGCGAGCTAAAGCACGGCACCCTAGATGTTGTTCTCGCAGCCCTGCCCATCGAAGAACCGGAGCTTGAAGAAGTACCTATCTTTGAAGATCATTTCCTTTTAGCTGTGTCCAGCTCACGCAAAATAGATGAGCGTAAGAGGATGGGACCAGATGACCTGCATGGTGAGAACCTGCTGCTGCTTGAAGAAGGGCACTGCCTCAGAGATCAAACACTGAGCTTTTGTGGAGCAATTGGTCAAAATCAATCAGCTAACGTAGGCGCAACAAGTATAGCAACTGTCCTGCACATGGTCGCTGCCGGATATGGCGTCACTGTCCTGCCTGAAATTTGCGCAGATACAGAAATCGCAGACGATCGCATAACACTTTTGCGGTTTGCAGAGCCTCAACCTTCCCGTAGGATAGGTTTAATTTGGCGAAAAACTTCACCTAAAAGCGAGGATTACATGGCACTTGCAAGGTGTTTGCGTAACGTCACCAACTAATGAAACGAGTTAATTTAACCCGTTGCTGTGAATAACCGAAAAATATACCGTGCAACTGCATACGTATTATCGATTTCTCACTAAGCTATAGAATATGGATTAGAAGAACGACTCTTTTTAAGATGAACTTCCTTCCACTCAAATGCACACTATTACGCCATCAGCCGGTTTTAGTTGCTCGGTGTAAAACAGGAATCCACTAGCTTGAACCAAGAGACCGCCCATATTGTAGACCAAGCATTCTGCAAGTTTCTTGCAGACAGCCTTGACCGGCTACAAAAGGGCGTGGCCATTATTCAGGGTAATGGAACCATCCTGCAATGTAATGGGTTTGCAAAACGCTTGTTTGAGCAAACACCTCAGATCAAGGTCAGCACCGGACGGCTAGAGTTCACCGACCCGAGCCACCAGCGCGAGTTCCAGAACGCACAAAGTCTGGCCACAGCAACAATTGATCTGGATGTACAGCAAGAGCTCGTCCTCAGAAGAGATGAAGCATTTCTGCGCCCGATCCATATCGACATACGCCTGGTCGATACTGAGTTCGACGATCTCTTCTTTCTGTTCGTCACGGATCTGGAAATCCAGCAGCAAATCAACATCCAGAAGGCAACGGCCCTCTTCCGCCTGACGGATAAGGAAGCGATTGTCCTGGAGCAGCTGTCTGGCACGCAAACAGAACCTCAGATTGCTGCTGATCTGGATATTACGAAGAACACGCTGCGCACACACCGTAAAAACATCTACGCAAAGCTTAACGTGAGCAGTCGCGTGGAACTGGCAATGCTTCTGTCAATTCTGGTTTAAAAAGAACGTGAGGTCGCGAGCAGCTTAGTTGGGTGAGACCTTATAGAGACAACGCCGGTCACCTTTCAGGATATGCTCAACACGCTCGATGCGTACATCATCTCCCAAAACCTCCTGAAACAAATCAAGCTCTGATCGACAAAAGTGTTGGCAAGACCGGGCTGCAGCACAAATAGAGCAATGGTTCTCTGCAAACAGATAGCCATTCTCGCCATCCTTCAGAACCTCAGCCATATACCCTTCTTCACTGCGCTGTTCAGCAAGGCATTGTAGCTTGTCAGACAGGGTCTTTGCAGACTTCATCGCAGTTAGATAGGACTTCCGGGATTGATCAGCCCGCGCATCTATGAGGCGCTGGAGTCCTTCTTCCCCGTAAAGGTCTTTGATGTTTCCAAGCAGATCAACCAGCACACCACTATGGTTATCAGGAAACTTCCTGTTGCCTGTCTCAGAAAGACGCCAGGTTCTGCGAGGACGCCCCACAGTCCCTTTCAGGTCTTCAAACTCAACAAGATCAGCTTCCAGCAACGCATCAAGATGTTGACGCACGGCCACAGCCGTCACGCCCAAATGTTTGGCCATGGTTGCAGCTGTGTTCGGTCCGCGCGATTTCAGCGCGTACATCAAACGATCTTTCGTACGGTCACTCATAGGCATCTCATAGCACAATCGAAATTATATGAAAAGTTTTAGCTTTCCTAATAAAGTAAAAGCTGTAGTGCACCAACATCAGAAAACAACGCGAAGGAATCACTGATAACTTACCCATAAAATAGTATTGTCTTTGAACCATAAGAGATTATGCATCATAATTACTCTTCTACATATGTAATGCACAAATAAGAAATTTCATTTTTCATATAAATCAGAAAAATAGAAGGTGCTTATCCCCATTTTCCTAAAATTTACCTAGTATTTTTATAGTATTCACATAAAGCTTGCCCCTTAATTCTCACAGAGCCCCCCGCTTTCCTTTTGCGTAAAAGCACATAATCCCTATCAATAAGGGCGTGGTAAATAATTGGTTGATAGTGGTGGGAATGATGTCTGAAGCAGGCAACGCAAAATACAATATCGAGTACCCGGCATATAAAACGAACCTGCATCCAGTAGAGATACCCCCGCAGCCATTCGCTCAGTCTGTCCTGCGCGTCTACGAGAAACTGTTCGAGCTCCCGACCTTCATCATGGTCAATCAATCAGAAACAGGGAGTGGTTCAGAGCTTTTCGTTTCAGATAGCATTCATCCCTATAAGAACCAGCTCAACAATCTTCTCTCCAAGATTACGGAACTTCCAATCTGCGGAGATGATGTGCAGATTTTCCCACATAGGTTTAATGGCGAAGACGCACCCTCAACTGCTAGGTCATCGCATCTCGCAACGCAGTTCATCGCACTCATGCCTCTCTCCCTCCACGAGCGAGTGATCGCCGTCGTGGGTATTCTCTGCAAGTCCGATGCAAACAACACTGCCCATTTTCCCAGAACACATTTCCAGCCAACCACACCTTCAGATCAACTCATAAATGCAGACCTGACCAAAAAGCTCAAAAGCTTCAGAAACCTGGCAAGAATTCTCGTTCCCGGTCTGCTCCGCATCCTCTCAACAAACGATTTGTGCAGCACACTCTCAGTCAATGCCAAGGTGGCAACAAAATACTTGCTACCACCAGAGCAAGCCAATCCGCGAGAAATCTTCACAGTCTGCAATATTGACCCGTTGACAGGCCTGCGAACCAGAGAGAGCTTTGAGCAACTTATCTCCGACGCCATAGAAAGCGTGACAAACCCAGATCAACGCGTGGCCTTGTTCTATGTCGATCTGGATCATTTGAAAGTCATCAACGACGCTCACGGGCACGCTGCAGGCGACGCAGCTTTGGTGGCTATTTCTGACCGTTTGAAGCAGATGGAATGTGAAAACGTCACCGCTCTCAGATTAGGCGGCGATGAGTTTGCACTGCTCTTAGAAGACACCACATGTCATCAGATCAGAGTATTGCTTGAAGAATTGCCAGTATCTCTCAGTCACCCGATCTATCATGAGCACAGCGAAATACGACCCAAGGTCAGCATTGGCGCTGCAGTATTCCCACGCCACGCAAACACTGTGAAGGAACTGCAGGATAGTGCCGACACAGCTCTGTATCATGCAAAAAAGAGGGGCCGAAATCGGGCCAGCCTGTTCAATCAGGTCATGCGTACCCGGTTGGAACGGCAGGTCACCCTTCAGCAAACCGCAAAACAGGCACTCTTGCAAAACCAGGTCGGAACAATCTTCCAGCCCATAAGGTTCGGCCAAACAAGCCAAATACGAATGTTGGAGGCACGGCCAGAATGGCCGTCTCAGATTTTAGAAATTGCTCGTGGATGTGACCTTTCAAACATCTTCGACAGCGCAAGCTTCAGTAATGTTCTTGGCGAGACAACAATTGCAGCCATCATTCACACCATGCGCGCCTGTCAGAACACTCCAATGCAACATTGGGAGTTCCTGTTCCGCGTCCCCGTTCCCTCTGTGTTAAAGGAAGGGTTCTGCGATGATCTCAGCTACCTTCTACAGGAAAACAATGTATCGCCAGACAAGTTCACATTGGAGATCCCCTCGCGTGTTCTCTTAAGAGCCAACGCTCATATCCTCATTGGTCAGCTGAATGAGCTAACAAACACAGGCGTCAAGTTGTGCATCAACCACTTTGACTCCGGCGGACTGAAGATTGAGCATTTCCAGAAACTGAAGATCTCCTACATCAAACTACACGCGGGCTCTGTAGAACGGCTGTTTGAAGATGATAAAACAGCACGATTACTCTCCGCTGCAACTGAGTTCGCACATGCCTTGAACATCGAGATCATCCTTTCGGAAATCAAAAATGCAAACACCGAAGAGAAACTGAGAAAATTAGGAGCAGAATACGTTCAAGGTGCATTCTATGGTCCAGAACAACGCTTTTCTGAAATTTACAAGAAACACGTGCTCGGCATCTCGCCAGATCCCATCCAAAGAGTAAAAACAAACATGGCACGTAGAAGAATATCGCGCCTGCCATCATCCATGATAAATTAGCGCGCAACACCAGCGCAAAGAGATCATGTGTGAGCAAAACCAAAAGACAACGAGCGATCAGCGACGCCCTAAGCACGCTTATTCCGCATGTTCCATTTCTGGATGCTTCGGAAATACGCAGCAAAGCCAACCAACAGCACCTGCGTCACCTCCCAGCTCACATTGCGGTTCTGCTGGCAACAACCAGCTATGTGCGCCATCAATATACTGACTACGATGATTTACTGGAAGAAGGTCTGGACCGGGACGCTGCTCGTTACTGCGTCGCAGATGAGATGGAAGCCACCATCACATCATGGGGCGGAAGCATCACCGCCGGGGAACTGCTTGCCGCTCCCAATGAAAGCGGCGAGCAAGATCAGTAGCTACAAATTATCGGCAAACACCAATAATCCAAGTAAACGCAAGCGCTACAAGGCACAGTGCAGGGATGATGATCGCAGCATACCCGAAGAATGCAATTGCCAAACCCCAGCCAACAAAGAAGTTCGCGCAGAAATAGTATTTTGCTTCGCTGTTGCCATACACAGCATCTTTGAACAACCAACCGATGATTGGAACAAGGAAAAGAAGTTTGAAGAAGAGTGGATCATTATCCTGCTGATCTTCAGCAGAAGACAGAGTTGTATCGCTCATTACAGTGCCCGTTATTGATTGATGGGGGAAGAACACAGAGTTGACTTACATCAATTTAACATTCACGCGCATGCGTCACATCAGCATATCTACGTATGAAGCATGAATAGTACATATGCATTAGATGCGTAAACGAAAGACAAATACCCAGTGTTTGTGAACTCCGCTCACTGAATTAGCAGCAATTCGATTGAACTATCGGGAAGCACATTAATAAACTCTTTAGTCTGTCTTCACGCTTTCTCCTTGAGCCCAAACAGCAGCTCACGAAGCCCAGCTATGCCCGTCCTGTTTGCGTAACCTTGCGCATTAAAAGGAAAAGCAAGAATGACTAAAAAGCAGCTTGTCATCTATACAGACAACTCCTACGCAACGCTCCCGGCTCTTGCAGAAACAGAATGTACTATTGGCATTCAGGCATTTATCAGCGGAGCCACTTTTACAAATGGCAAATGCGATCTAACAGCCGACTGGCCTATGGGGCAAGCTATAAAAGCTTCTCCAAACGGTAGCACGCCCGTAAAAGAGGCTCAGCAAAAAGACCTCAAAGTCCTTGCCGCACTTGGCGGAGCTGACTTTGTCACTGCAGTTTGGCAAGAATGTAACGACAATCTTGATAGCTTTGTCGCGGCACTTGCTGATTTTGTGAAAACCAACGGTTTTGACGGAATTGATATCGACTGGGAAGACTCTGCGGCAATTGTAAGCGATGACCATTATAATGCAGTGAACTTTCTGGTTTCTCTTTCCCAGAAGCTCAAGGCAGCCTTACCATCTGATCAGAGCATCATCACACACGCTCCCCAACCACCATATCTGGACCCCACTTGGTACGGCGGCCCATACTTGAAGGTAATGGAACAGGCACACGACGTCATCGATTACTTGAACATTCAGTATTACAACAACAGTCCATGGGTCGGCGACACCCCAGCTGATGAAACCCGGTTGGTTGCAGGTACAACAGGCAACCCACCTCAATCCACCAGCATCGTTGGCCTTCAAAAAGCAGGCATCCCTGCGGAAAAGCTACTGGTGGGCAAACCGACAGCGAAGGGTAACGCCGGTCCGAGCGCGAACAATGGCTATATCCCCGCAGAAGATTTAGTTGAATATGTCATCGATCCTCTGAACAAGGCAGAACAAGAGTTTGGAGGCGCAATGGGTTGGCAGTTTGCAAAATCACCCGAAAGCCCTGATCTTGCAACAGAATGGATCTCAACTGTTGCAGATGCACTGGATCTGAAAGACAAAAAGTAAAACAATAATAATAAACGACGGAGCATCACTGCTCCGCCGTCCTCAAAATCAATAAGCAAGCTAGACTTAGCGAGTAAGTGGCTTGTACTTGATGCGGCTTGGGTCTGCAGCGTGTGCACCCAGGCGGCGAACCTTGTCTTTTTCGTAGTCTTCAAAGTTACCTTCAAACCACTCAACGTGGCTATCACCTTCAAAGGCCAGCATGTGCGTTGCAAGACGGTCAAGGAACATACGATCGTGCGAGATAACCACGGCACAACCAGCATAGTTCTCAAGCGCATCTTCCAGAGCTGCAAGTGTTTCGGTGTCAAGATCGTTGGTCGGCTCATCGAGCAGAAGAACGTTTGCGCCTGACTTCAAAACCTTGGCAAGATGCACGCGGTTACGCTGACCACCGGAAAGGTCGCCAACTTTCGCCTGCTGTCCAGCACCCTTGAAGTTGAAGGAGGAGCAGTAAGCGCGTGAGTTGATCTCTTTCTTATCGAGATAGATCACTTCAGCACCTTCGGAAATCTCTTCCCAAACGGTCTTGCTGTCATCCAGTTTATCACGGGACTGATCCACATAACCAAGGTGCACACGGTCACTCACAACCACTTCACCGCTGTCTGGTTTTTCCTGACCGGACAACATCTTGAAGAGTGTTGACTTACCAGCACCGTTTGGACCGATGATACCAACAATACCACCACGTGGCAGTTTGAAGGTCAGATCATCAATCAACAAACGATCGCCAAAGCCTTTGGAAACCCCTTGAACGTCGATAACATTGTTACCCAGACGCTCACCAACAGGGATCAGGATCTGCTCAATAGAAGGCATACGCTCTTCTTGAGCAGTCAACAGCGCATCATAAGCATTGATACGGGCTTTTGACTTGGTCTGACGGCCCTTCGGCGTCATGCCCATCCATTCCTGCTCACGCTTGATAGCGCGGGAACGAGCCATGTTCTCACGGCCTTCCTGCTCCATACGCTTGGTTTTCTGACCAAGGTAAGTGGAGTAGTTGCCTTCATAAGGAATGCCCTGACCGCGGTCGAGCTCCAGAATCCAGCCAGTCACGTTGTCAAGGAAGTAGCGATCGTGGGTAATGATCAGCACTGAACCCTTGAACTCACGCAGATGGCGTTCCAACCAGTGCACGGTCTCAGCGTCAAGGTGGTTGGTTGGTTCGTCAAGCAGCATCAGGTCAGGCTCAGACAAGAGCAGCTGACACAACGCGATACGGCGACGCTCACCACCAGAAAGGTTATTTACAGGAGAGTCGGATGGAGGGCAGCGAAGCGCTTCCATTGCCATCTCAACCTGGCTTTCCAGATTCCACAGATCCTGCGCATCAATGATGTCCTGCAGCTGAGCGCCTTCATCGGCTGTCTCATCTGAGTAGTTCATCATCAGTTCGTTATAACGATCCAGAAGAGCCTGCTTGTGCGCAACACCTTCCATCACGTTTTCAAGGACGGTCTTGTCCTCATTCAGCTTTGGTTCCTGCGGCAGGTAGCCAACTTTGGCACCTTCTGCAGCCCATGCTTCACCGGTGTACTCTTTATCAAGACCAGCCATGATCTTCAAAAGAGTAGACTTACCTGCACCGTTTGGACCAAGGATACCGATTTTCGCATCCGGGTAGAAAGACAGGTGAATATTGTCGAGTACTTTTTTTGCACCGTAGGCCTTGGAGACCCCGTGCATGTGATAGATGAACTGGCGCGCCATGGACTGCCTGCATCTCCTGATCTGTGTAAACAATGAAATCTCTGGAGAGCACTCATAGTGGAAGCAGCGCCAAGGGGCAATCCATAACACTTCAGCGATGATCAAATCCGTCGCTTTTTCTCCTCAAACGGAGAATTTCACGACAACACCTGGTCACTTCCACGCAAGAAAAAGGGCAGCAGGTTTACTCTGCCGCCCCAATAACAAACAAGCTCGTAAAAATTTACGCCAGCTTCAGCTGCGGAACCACTGTCAGGTTCCGAACAATCGCATTGTCTTCAACGGCCTTGAGCCCCTTCACTGCAATGAAGGTGACCAATGGTTCACACGCAACAATTACCAGATAAGACAGGGCAAACTGCGCCCATGCCGTAAACGGCGTGGCAACTTCCCCAATCATCAACCAGAAGCCAACCATGCCGGTCACGCCAGCATAATACATCGCATCTAACTTCAGAATCTGCGCAAAGCTCACACGCTTGGTCAGTTCCTTCGAAAACAGCTCACGGCCACTCAGGTAATGAACAGCAATCAGCGGCAACATCAAAGACAAGCTGTTGACGCCAAGGTGGTACATGTCCTGCGGATCAAAGGCGAGCGCCTGAAACAGCAAGCCAATGGCAAACCCAAGCAGAACAGGGGTAAACCCGAGCGTCAGATACATCGCCATCGCACCAACGAAGTGAAGTTCCGATGCTCCAACAGACATATGGAAGCTCTGCATGAAAATGGAGAAGAAAACCGCAGCCAATAGCGTTTTCAGCGGTGTGAACGGCTCTTTCAGGAATTCTGAAATCTGCTCTTTGCAGCCCCAGACAATAACGCCAACGGCACCTGCATTGGCAGCAATAACCTTGGCGGCGGAAACGTAACCCGGTTCAATATGCATTTAATATGCTCCTCTTCGCACCCTCCGTGCGGTCATGAGTTTATGTCGTGTCGGGCAGGTTTCCTGGCTTATGGCTTTTGCGTCCTCCGCCTTCCCAGAGATCATCTCCAGTGGCTTTTATGAAGAACGCACCACGTAACAGTTGCGGGGGCAGCTGCGGTTCAGGCCCATCTTTGGTCATCCCTACCGCATTCCCTTTTCATCCAAGAAGCTTGGCTTCTACAGAACCCAACAGCGGGAATATCCTAAATTACAAGAGAAGACACAACTAGAAATAAGAGGCAGTTGGGATAAGCAACAATCAGAGGGATGCAACGGCCCTTGTAACCCGCCAGAGCTGCAGGCAAAAAAAGAGGCGTGTACCCGTTGGTACACGCCTTTAAGAAAGTTGACACTCCCCCATCCGAGTGCCAGCCGAAGCTGTATTTAGAAATATCAGAGTGCCCCACCTCTTCATTGATCTTCATCAAAATAAATAAAATTACCTCAGAAACATCGGATATTATTCAACATTACAAAAGCACTCAGATTTTCAATCGATTAAAACTAGAATAGATCAAATATATCTCGTGCAGCTTGCAACGAAAGTCTCAGTATTTTCTATTAGTTCTTGCTATAAGTTCTCTCCGAAGGTGCCTGCCACGAATATTTCCTTAGCCAATGCTCCTCAGGAGAAACCACAAAGCTCCAGGAGTTCTGCTGCTCTCCAGAATCATCGGGAGTTGAATCCGGTGTCTGAGTGGAAGCATTTTGGCTGGCAGAAATTTGGATTTTAAGCACCCCCTCACCTTTTCCAGCAAGCTTCAGCAAGCCAAGATCACTGTGAGATCGTCCAAGAAAAATCTGGGGTGCTGTTCCTATCCTCTCCCAGATAGTTCGGGCAAGGTCGGTAGAAGACATCGGCGCTGCGTGGGGAGTAACCTCGATAACCCGAAATCTCGGAAGTCCGTAATTCAACTCCGCCATTGTGCGGTCTACTTCATGGTCTCCAAAGCTTAAAACCCAAATCTGAAAGTGATGCTCTTTTAAAAAGCCCACCAGCTCTTTCAGAGGCTGAAAAGCGAACTCTCTATACGTTGCACCAACAGCCTTTGGCCCGCGTAATGACAGATGAGCACGTACACTCTCAGAATAAACAGCAAAGCTTCCAAAACTGTCGCCAGCTTCAGGTGGCGTCACTTCATTGTCCGCGCCAGCCAGAGCGTCGCTCCATAAAGCCCCATCGCCAACCAAAACAGCAACACGGTCATCGAGTTTCACATATTCAGGGCTCCCAGCCCGAGCCATACGCTCAATGCTTTCTACGATACCATGGCGCGCTGTGGTTGAGCTCCAACTCGGCAAGATGTTATCTCGCTCACCACCAGTTGGCTGCAAAACCGAAACCGCTGAGTATAAAAACAAGCTGGACCACTGCATCGTTCAAGACCACCTGAAAGTTGTTTCAGCAAGATGGTGAACTACAATGCACATCAATTGCCCATAAAAAATGAACTAAATGCTGTCGTGAAAAGAGAAGAGAATCATAATTGACAGCCCGTCCCTCTTTCCTCTCAACTTGAAGATAAATACGAGTATTCACGTATATAAAGAATTTCACTAAACGAAACATTTACTTACAATTTTCATAAATTTGCTTTGGAAGTGTCAGATAAACGTCATATGCACCGCACTTTTCGATACTTTTTAGAATTAAACCCGGTTCATCCCTAGAATTCTTAATAAATGTGCAATAATTTCAAACAATTATGCCGAGGAATTTCCTGGGGTACCCAAATGCATTTTCGAGCCCTCTTACTTCCTGTATTGCTCCTTTTCGTTTTAATTGGTTTATCGATACACTTCATGTCAGCGTCATCGTATGCGTCGATTTTCGATCCTGCGACAGGTGGCCTGCACAATCAGCTCAATCAAGCTGAACTGCTCACTCAGCAGCAGAACCTATGGACCATATTGTCTGTTGGATTGTTCGCGCTTGGTGTTCTTGGAATACTAATTGTCTATTCCAGCTTGTTTGTTCAGGAGCGTATGCGGGCGACCCGTTTTTTCAACCGTGCCCTTCTCCTCATCGCCATCAGTTCAGCAGCATGCCTGCTCATCGACACAACGCTGAACTTGCCTGATGTAACGGCACAATTGATCCTCTGGCAGTCTCAAGTGGAGTTCAGACCACAGGGGGACATCCACGCTGCTGCAATCCACGCAGCAATGGCAGCGATGATCGCAGTTCTGGCTTATCTGCCTCTATCGCATCAGCTGACACTGCGTGCGACGATCATTCTCGCACTCTCAATCGGCGGGGTCATCTACCCTGCCTACCTGAAGGGTGTCCAAGGGTTATTGCTTCATCCGATTAGCCAAAACACCGTGCTGTCAGTTGGTTTCGAGCAGATTGGCGGCGGTACCGTAGTCACATTGCTCGCAACCTTCGTAGCCTTTTCCGGCATGTTAGTGACCGGACTAAGAAACTCACCAGCGTTACCTGAGTACATTCTGCACAACACACAAAACTACAATGTGCTGCAGATCAAAGCAGGCGCGGCGCTGATGGCCGTTGGCGGCATTGGCTTTTCTGTCGGTAACACAAGCATTTACTCAGGAGAGCTGGGCAGCGCAATCTTCAACGTCCTTGTCGCAACTGGCGTCTCGGTACTATTGGGAGTCGCCCTCGGCTTCTTCGCACCGCGCAAGGTCATGTACCCAACCATTTTGCTGAGCATGATCGGCGGCTTGTCCTCCGTTCTCGGAAATGCCCAGCATCTGACGGTTGCAGGCGTCGCACTTATTGCTCTGACGGCCTCAGCTGCTTCTATAGCAGTCGCCCGCATTATCTATGCAAGGTCAAAGACCCACAAAGTCATCATTTACTACACCAGCCTTGGCATTGGCTCTCTCATTGGCCTTTTCGGCTTCACAACCGCACTACCAGCAGACCATGCGCTGGCTGGGTTCAGTCTGGATAACCTTATACTTCAGGCAGTTGGAGCTTTACTGACCATCCTTTGGGCCTTCTTGTCAGGTCTAATCCTGTTTACGGCCTTCAAATTTGCAAAGCAGTTCCGCAAAGCCGACGAAATTGATCTGAATGAAACGCCGATTGTCAGCACCATCAGCCAGATGGAGAATCTGATCGGTAAGTTGGTTTGGCATGACGCCAAGCTGGATGAGCGCTTGCCGGTACGGGACAGTGACTCACAAGAACGCCTCGCTTCGCTCTTCAACACGTTCCTCGACAAGCTTCAGAGCGACGAGAAACGGCGGAAAATCAGCGAAACATCAAACAGTAAGCAGCAGGAAGAACTCAGCAAACTCGCCACATTTGCAGAAGGTGCATTCGAAGGCCTGGCCATCTCGACAGACGGTATTATCGTGGAATGTAACCACGTGCTCTACGAGCTGCTGGACTATCAGGCAGGTGAGATGCGCGGGACCAGTTTGCTGTCTCATGTCGCGCCAGACTTCCGCGAAAAAGCGCGTGAGAGCATTCTGGCCAATGAGCCAACCCCGAACGAAGTCATGCTTTTAAGCAAGTCTGGAGAGCGTATTCCGATTGAAGTTCGTGGTCGCTTGATGGAAGTGGCAGACGAGAACCTTCGTGTCTCAGCTGTACGTGATATGCGTAAGCAGAAAGAAGACGAAGCGCGCATTCTCCACCTCGCTCAGCATGACATGTTGACCGGCCTGCCGAACCGCACTTACTTCCGCGAGCGCTTCCAAAAAGCAATCAAAAACCAGGCAAACGCAGAACAAACGATCTCCGCAGTCATGCTGCTGGATCTGGATCGCTTCAAAGATATCAACGACTTATATGGCCACCCAATTGGTGACAAACTCATCCAGACAGTGGCTCGCCGCCTCAATGCATGCGTCACCCATCACGACACAGTCGCCCGTCTCGGCGGGGATGAGTTTGCGATCATTCAGGTCAATCTGAAGACAACGGCTGAAGTCGGTCTGCTGACCAACAAAATACTAGAGGTCCTGTCAAAGCCGATCCATGTTGGCAACAACATCACGGTCAGAACGAGCGCCAGCATTGGCATCGCGCTGATTCCAGACCATGGGACGGACCCGGATGAGCTGATGTCCAAGGCGGATATCGCGCTTTATGAGGCTAAAGAAGCTGGCCGAAACACCTTCGCATTCTTCGAGGACAAGATGGAAGAGGCCATCCTGCTGAGAAGAACAATGGAAGGCGACCTGCGTAACGCATTGGAAAATGAGGAACTTCAGCTTCACTTCCAACCGCAGGCACGCTCTGACACCCGTTCCATTGTCGGCTTCGAGGCTCTTCTGCGTTGGAACCATCCGGAAAAAGGCCAAATTGGACCGAACAACTTCATCCCGGTTGCGGAGGAAAGTGGTCTGATCATTCCGATTGGCCGCTGGGTTCTGAATGAAGCCTGTGCGCAAGCTTCTCAATGGCCGGAGCGGTATCGTGTGGGGGTGAATCTCAGTCCAGTGCAGTTCTGTGATGAGTACCTCATACAGGAAGTTGAAGGTGCATTGGCGCGAAGTGGGCTATCTCCGGAGCGTCTGGAGCTGGAAATCACCGAGAGTGTGTTGATCCACGACGACCGCCGCGCGCTCAATACCTTGAGACAACTCAAAGAGTTAGGCATCACCATCGCGCTTGATGACTTCGGTACCGGCTACTCTTCCCTCAGCTATCTGCGCCGCTTCCCGTTTGATCGTCTGAAGATCGACCGCAGCTTTGTCAGCGGTGTAACTCAGACACCGGAACTGGCAGCAATCATCCGTGCAGTCATCGATCTTGGGCAGGCCCTGGGAATGGAAGTTATCGCTGAAGGTGTTGAAACTGAACCAGAATTGGAGCTGCTGCGCAATGAATCCTGCGATGAAGTGCAAGGCTTTTTGATTGGCCGTCCGCAAGTGATGGATGGCGAGATGGCAAAACATGTCAGCAATGCCAATCTGGAAATTCAGGCTTTAGACCAATACATCGCAGCACTGCAGGAAACTTCTCTGAAGCTAAAAGAGATGGAAAATCAGGCAGCTAAGCAAGAGCATGAGATGATTGACGCAGGCGACTAAACCCGCACTCTAGCGCTGAAACAACAAGCACCCAGCAGGACTTATCACCATCCTGCTGGTGCATTCACAGCCACACGGCTCCGTCCAGCACCCTGCCTAACCACCTGAACCTGAACCGGAATTCTGTCCTTCAGCGCTTCTACATGGCTAATGACGCCAACTTTTCTCCCCTGCCCCTGCAACATCTCCAGCGCATCAATGGCAAGGTCGAGGCTTTCAGCATCAAGAGAACCGAAACCTTCGTCGATAAAGAGCGTATCAACGAACGATTGGCGGCCTTCCAAACCGGAGAGGGCAAGTGCGAGGCTGAGCGAAATAAGGAAGCGTTCTCCGCCACTTAGCGAGCGTGTGGAACGTGGTGTGTCGCCCATATCGCGGTCGATGACGAACAGGCCAAGACCGAAGTCAGCCCGTTTCAGCTGATACCGTGGCTTAAGCTGATGCAGCTGTTTGTTGGCCAGCTCCACCAGCAAATCGAGAGTAACACCCTGCGCCACCTTCTGAAACTTGGAACCATCCGCAGAGCCAATCGCTTCCGAAATCGCACCCCACGTCTTGGCAGTCTCTTTCGCTTCCAACAACAAACCCATGATTTGCTGAGCCTTTTCTCGGGCGACGGCATCAGCACGTAGCCTTTCAGAAAGAGCCCCCTTACTCTCCTGCAACTCGGAAAGTGCCTGCTTCGAAGCCTCCAACAACGAGGATAACTCCTCCTGCGGCTTCTCTGGCAGAGGCAGTGCCTCAACAGCAGCAAGCTCCTTCTCCCAGGTGGAAACAGCCGTTTGCGTTGCTAAGTAAGCGTCATCCAGCATCTTCAGCTCTGAGGCCAGTGCGTCCAGCTCCTGAGAGCTCCGCTCCTGCAATCCGTCATAGGCTTCTTTCATCAGCCCCAAGCTCGCCAGTTCTGCATTTAACCTGTCAGCACAGTCGGTTAGCGCAGAGGCCGCTTTTGCCTCCGCAGCTTTTGCCGCTGCCAATCCAGCCTCAATGCGCCCGAATTCTTCTCTTGCGTTGTTTTGTGCGTTGCTAGCGTTATTTTTGCGTTCTTTTGCGTTGCTGTGTTTTTCAGAAAATGCCACCCGATGCTCCCCGGTCGCCATCCCGCCCAACAACAGTTTCCGCTCTAAAGAGCGCTCCTGATGCAGCACGCGCAGCTGCTCCAACTGCCTCAGCAACTCGCCGGAGGATTTGGCCAGTCCATCCCGCCGTTCACTCAAACCACTCGTTTTCTGTTCAAGCGATTGCAGCGCGGCAGAAGTTGTTCCCTCCTGCTGCTCCAGTTGCTCCCAGGTGGAGATACGCTCCTGCAAATTCGCCTTCAGCGCTGGCACCTCGGCACCAAGGGACCCAAACACCATGCCACCAGCCAGCAGCGTTTCACCAAGCCGCTGTTCCAGTCGCGACTGTGCCTCAAAGTTCTCGGTGTGACGACCTTCCACGCCAGAAAGCTCTACCTTGATAGATGAAACCTCTTCAGCCTTGCGAGCCTGATCACCAACTGCTTTCTGGTGCGCATCCCGCAAACCACGCAGCATGACATCCAGCTGCTCCAGCTCTTGACGCAGCACATCCTCCTGAACAAGAACGGCGCGTAGAGCCTCAACCTGTGTCGCCACTTGCGCAAGCACAGCGTCCAGCAGGTCCGGCGCATCAAGCAAGCCATCAAGAGCAAACGCCACCTCAACTGGCGACGCCAAAGCAGCCCACTGTTCTTCCGCCTCAGCCCGAAGCGCATCAGCCTCACTGGCATAGCGTTCCATCAAGGCGGACGCATTTTTCTGCGATGCCTCACAGGCTGCAAGCTGACCGTTGATCTCGTCTAGGTTTCGCTGCGCAGCTGCGCGAGCTTCTTCCGCTTCCTTGCGCTGTAGAAACACGTCGCCGAACAGCGTGTCCAACGCAGCCCGGCCCTCCTGTGTATCTACGGGGTGATGGTCAGAACCACAGACCGGACATGGTGCATCATCTACCAGCTCGGCGCGCAACAGCTTCACCTGATCACCTTGCGCCGCTTCAGCAAGAGTGGAAAGGCCGCGCGCTTTTTCAAGGGCTTCCCCTCGAAAAGTCAGCTCACTGGACGCTTTGCTTTTCGCCTGCTGCAACCCGGTCATCTGGTCCACCAGCTTCTTCCAGGTCTCACTCTCAGCCTGCTTGTTGCGCTTGGCTTTTAAAAAGTGGCGAGACGTCTCCTGCAGTTTTTCAGCCCGCTGACGGAACGTAGAAAGCTGCTCCATGCTTTTACGGGCACTCTCAGCACCAAGAGCGGAAATCTCGCCTTTCTTGGCAGCAAACGCGCCTTCACACCCTTCCAGATCAGAAACAAACTGCTCCAGCTGGGCAGAAAGAGTGCTCTGGATATCGCTCAACTCACTCTCGCGCTTGCGCATCTGGGCAAGGTGCGTCGCATCTTTCGTCAGCGCAACCTGAACCCGTTCAAACTCATCCAGATCTGCAATCAGGCTATCCTGACGGTCTTTCAAAATCTTGGTCGCACTCAACCGCGCCATCTGCTCTTTCACAGTGGCTTGCAAGGCTTTCTGCTCATCCAGAGATTTGGTGTGCTCTGCCAGCGCTGCATCCGCCTGCATGGCATCCGCCACAGCAGTGTCAGAGCGGTCCCGCAATTGTTTGCCTTCAACCTCAAGCTCACCCAACTTGGTGTCCAGTTGCTCAGCTGCACTCCATTCCGGTGTCAACTTGGCAAGTTCAGCTTCCAGTTCATTAAAAACCGCATCAGCTTGTTTGGCCTGCTCTTCCTTGCCAGCAAGGTCTTTGCGAGTACCTTCCAGCATCACCCGGCTTCTTTCAGCAGCAGCACGGGTGCCAGCAACATCCTTCTCGGCCTCAACCACACGGTGGTTCACAGGCTCAAGAGATTTGATGCGCTCAAATTGTGCTTTCAGATCCCGCTTGGCCTTCGCATTTTCATGGCGGGCCTTCAACGCCACAAACTCGTCCTGCGCAGACGCCAGCTTTGTCTTGGCTTCATCCAATTTTTGCAAATGCCCCAGAGACTTGGCAATCGCATCCATATCCGACTGCACAGACTTGGACTGCTTTTCCAACTCTTCTGACTGCCCAACAAGCGCAGTGCGTTCTTCCTCTTCTAAAAGACCAGCCACATCAGACTTTTCTTCCAGTTTTGAGGTTGCGTCCTTCGCATCAGTAAAGCGCTGGAAAATCTGTTTGGAAATATCTCTGTAGCGCTGCGTACCCGTCACTTTTTCAAGCAAGGCAGCGCGCTCATTGTCATTGGCTTTCAGGAAGGCATCAAAATCCCCCTGCGCCAACAGCACCGTACGCTTGAACTGGTCATAGGTCAGGCCCAACCGCTCTTCGACAGCCGCATCCACCTGTTTGATGCCGCTCTCAACCGCGGCATTGTCTTCAATGCGAACCAGCGAGCGCTCCACATTCTGCAGGCGTCCAGATGCTTTGTTGCGGGCCCGGCGCACAGTCCAGCGCGCGCGATATCCCGTTCCATCCGCGCCAACAAAGTCCGCCTCAGCAAAGCCAGAGGCAGCCCCACGCGTAAGCACGGTGCGCGGGTTTGTTTCTCGCAGCTCAGCACCGGCAACATCCGGCACACTGTCGCTGCTGCCTGCAGCGCTCAAACGTGGGCATTGCCCAAACAAGGCAAGACACAAGGCGTCCAGCAATGTGGATTTGCCCGCGCCCGTTTCTCCGGTAATCGCGAACAAACCAGCCCCGTTCAACGGCTCCTGTTCAAGGTCAATCTCAAACGGAGCCGCCAGACTGGCAAGGTTTTCGCCACGCACCGCTAGAATACGCATTACTCAACCTCCGCTTCTGCGATTGCGCGATAAAAATAATCCAGATGTTTGGCTTCCGGCTCAATGCCGTGCACCCGCTCAAAAGCGGATTTGAAAAGCTCATCCGGCTGAATTTCAGAAAGGCGAATGAGGCTCTCGGCCTCAGCGCTCACCACCTCTTCCTGTTTTTGCCGCAACACAGAAACACCGGCACTGCGCACTGGATATTGCGCAAGGATCTGATCCACCTCAGCTTTGAGCCCACCGGCAGAAACCTGCGGTCGCAAATCCACATGCACAAACGGCTGCTGCTCCACTGGCAGATCCGCATCCAGCTCCAGCGCCTCAAGGGCTGGCACCAGCTCCTCCAGCAACAAACCACCATCCCCTTTCAGGCGATGGAATGGCACAGGTCGGCTAAGAGGCAAGCGCTCAATGGAAAGCACACCGGCATCAGAAAAGCTCAGCAGATTAACGCCGTGCTTGTAATGCTGCTCGGTGACAGAAAGAGGAAACGGGGACCCGGAGTAGCGGATGGTTTCTTTGCCCACCTTCTGCGGTTTATGCAAATGCCCAAGCGCCACATAAGTCAGATCATCAGGAAACTGCTCCCACGGCATGGCATGCTCACCGCCAATCAGAATACGGCGCTCCGCCCCTTCTGACTCCAGACCACCCGCCACATGCAAGTGACCAGTCGCAATAAGCGGCATCTCACCAATCTGCTCACGAGCTTGCGAGGCTGCCGCCTCATAAAGCTCTGCCACAGCCCGCACCACAGGAGACCCTTCCTCTGAAGAAGAAAAGCTCAGTCCCGGCAAATCCGTTGCCCGAGGAAACGGCAGCGCCAGCACATAGGCTTTCACGGCGCCATCACTGTCATAAAGCGGTACAAGATGATGGGAAAGGTCCAGCAAGCCATCGTTTCGGCGCACCATGCCAACCGCCTGTACGCCAATCTTTTGAAACAGCACACCCGGCGCTTCCACACGTCCGGCAGGGTCATGATTGCCAGCAGTCAGCACCGTCACCAGATGCGGGCGCTTCTCGCGGAACCGCGCGAGTGCCTCATACAGCATCTGCGTGGCATCTGCGGATGGGTTCTGGTTGTCAAACACGTCTCCTGCCACAACCAGCGCATCCACCTCATGGCGTTCAATCAACTCTTCAAGCTCCATGAAGAATTGTTGATGCTCATAGGTGCGCGACCAGCCATTCAGACTCTGGCCAATATGCCAGTCTGCTGTGTGCAGGATTTTCAACGCCATACTACCTGTTCCACGCTCCAAGCCTTAAGGGCAGCCGTTTTGAAGGACAGCTGCATCATGACTCAGAAATCTTTCATTAACCAATCCGCAAATTAGGCGGAGGACCTACCAGAAGTCTTTAAAGCGCGGCGCTAACCCACAGATTTAGGGGCTTTGACACAAGTAGCGCACAGGAATCTGAGTCAGCACCTCCCCCTGCGAAATTTTTGAGAAATTCAGAGCCGGATTTTGCATTTTCCGAAAACACGCCCCGAATCTGTTCGTTCACTAATGGCGAACAATCAGATCACCAAAGCTTACCTTGTTCATTCCAAGCACTGGAATATCTTTAAGGGCATGACGACACCACTGTAAATATTAAGAAATCAGGAGAGCCCCATGTCTGTTACAGCATCCGATTTGAAACTGAGAGTTCGCCCTTCCCACCAGCGCGGCCATGCCGATGCAGGTTGGTTGAAATCCGCCCACTCCTTCAGCTTCGCCAGCTATTTTGACCGCAATAACATGAACTTCCACAATCTGCGGGTCATCAACGATGACTGGGTCGGCCCCGATGGCGGCTTCCCCATGCACCCCCATGAGAACTTCGAAATCTTCTCCTACATGCTGGAAGGCGCACTGGAACACAAAGACACCATGGGCAACGGCAGCACCGTGCACAAAGGTGGCATCCAGTTCATGAGCACCGGCACCGGTGTGCAGCACTCCGAGTTCAACCCGTCCAGCACGGACGAAACGCACCTGCTCCAGATCTGGCTGATCCCGGACCGCAAGAACACCACACCGCGCTATGAGATGTTGGACCTGAGCGACGAAGCCCGCAGCGGCAAACTGCAACTGTTCCTCTCGCACGATGGCCGTGACGGGTCTATCCGCACAGAAGCCGCCGCCGATATCTACTCCGGCAAGCTGGATGGCGCTGACATCATCAGCTTTGAGCTGGCAGACGAGCGCGCAGTCTACGTGCACGTGGCCCGCGGCGAAGTGCAGATCGGTGGCCAAACGCTGAGTGATGGCGATGCCATTGAAGCTGAAGGCCGTGGCACGCTGGAACTGAGCAACGGCAATGGGGCTGAGGTCATTCTCTTCCACCTTGCACCGCGCGGCTAAACACAACGCACACCCCATCTGGACCGCCCAATGCCTGACAGGTTGGCATTGGCACATTGGAGGGAGGCACTCCTCAATAACAACAAAAGCCTCCCTCTCTTTTTTCCTTCAGAAGACTCACCTTGCAATACTACAAGGATATTTGTAGTATTATTGCATGACAGAGAATTCTGAGTGCAACACCTTCGCAAATCTAAAGGAAGACGAAGCCGTCGCAGCGCTGAGCGCTCTGGCTCACAAAGACAGGCTCGCTGCCTTCCGTCTCATCCTGACAGCAATGCCCAAGGGCCTGCCCTCCGGACAGATCGCCAAAGATCTATCCATCGCCCCCACACGCATGTCCTTTCACCTCGCAACGCTTGAACGCGCCGGGCTCCTCACCGCCCAGCGCGAAGGGCGTGTGGTGCGCTATGCCATTGCCCCGCACACCATGCGCGGCCTGCTTCGTTTCCTGACGCAGGATTGCTGCAGCGGCGATCCCACCCTGTGTCTGGATTTCAACCCGTTTCCTTGTCGTTGACCGACCCCATCGGAGAGACCAAATGAACCCGATCATCTACCACAACCCAAAATGCGGCACCTCCCGCAACACCCTCGCCATGCTCAAGCAGGCAGGCATGGAACCAGAGGTCATCGAGTACCTCAAAACCCCGCCTTCCCGCGCTACACTGGAAAAGCTGATCAAAGACAGCGGCCTCACCGTGCGCGAAATCCTGCGCAAAAAAGGCACACCCTACGAAGAGCTCGGCCTCGATGATAAAAAATGGACCGACGCGCAGCTCATCGACTTCATCGAGCAACACCCGATCCTCATGAACCGCCCATTCGTCACCACCGCCAAAGGCACCCGCCTCTGCCGCCCTTCTGACGTCCTGCTGGAAATTCTGGATGAGGAACAGATAGGCGCATTCACCAAGGAAGACGGCGAAGTCGTCATTCCGGCAAAGGGTTAAGCCGTGTCTGAGATGTCTTCTGATCTGCCAAAGGTGGAGGCCGACAGCTTCCAACCCATCAACACTGGTGCTCTGCGCAAAGACGACGCGCCAGACCATGCCCCACGCATCCTGCTGCTCTACGGCTCCCTGCGCAAACGCTCCTTCTCCCGCCTCGCAGTGCTGGAAGCCCAGCGCATACTGGAGCAGCTCGGCGCGCAAACCCGCATCTTCAACCCAAGCGGCCTGCCACTGGCTGATGATGCAGAGCCTGACCACCCCAAGGTGCAGGAACTGCGTGAGCTGATGATGTGGTCCGAAGGTCAGGTCTGGTGCTCACCAGAGCGCCACGGCTCCATGACCGGTATCATGAAAACCATGATTGACTGGGTGCCCCTCTCCGTCGGTGCAGTCCGCCCAACTCAGGGCAAGACACTCGCTCTGATGCAGGTCAGCGGCGGCTCCCAAAGCTTCAACGCCGTCAACCAGATGCGCGTGCTGGGCCGCTGGATGCGCATGGTCACCATTCCAAACCAGTCCTCAATCCCCAAAGCGTTTCTGGAGTTCGACGAGACCGACCGCATGAAGCCGTCCTCTCTCTACGACCGCGCGGTGGACGTGATGGAAGAACTCATGAAATTCACCCACCTCACCCGCGGCCATGCAGACTACCTGACCGACCGCTACTCCGAACGCAAAGAAACCGCCGCCGAACTCTCTGCAAGGGTGAACACGAAGTAAGACAGGCACACCTCACGGCAAGGGGCTCAGCTCTCAGCAAGCAAGCCATCACATCATAAGCGCGCTGCAGACCTAAACACCTCAGTGCGCTTATGCTCTGCGAGGTCCAACGCCGGGTAAACCGCTTGCTCATCAACAAACTCGTCAACCAACACATCCTATTCCAGCCACCGTCAACCAATCCCCCTCAAACCACCGCCCGCTAAAACTGACAAGTCTCAACCATGCATTAAACACCTGCTGCCATACACAGCAGTGGGATTGGAACAAACAGAGGCAAGCTTCATGGATTACATTCTGGGTGTTGATGGCGGCGGCTCCAGTTGTCGTGCTGCAATCGCAACAGCAGATGGACGTTTGCTGGGACGCGGCAAAGCCGGATCAGCCAACATCTACAGCGACCCGACCCAGAGCCTCAGCTCCATTCTCCATGCCGCCAAAGAGGCCTGCAAGGACGCAGGGCTGACCGAAGAAGCCTTACAACAGACATTCGCAGTGCTGGGGCTGGCAGGCGCCAACGCCCACAACGACCCCATTGGCCTTGCCGAAAACCTGCCGTTCGCCGCCGTTCAGGTCGTCTCCGACAGCTTAATCGCATTGGAAGGCGCTCATGATTCTGACGACGGTGTCATCGGCATCCTCGGCACAGGGTCCAACTTCATGGCCCGCAAAGGCGAAAAGCACTATTACCTTGGCGGCTGGGGCTTCCATTGCGGAGATCAGGGCAGCGGTGCCAAAATGGGCGAACGCGCACTGGAAGAAGCCTTGCTCGCCCACGACGGCCTGCGCAGCCTATGTCCGCTAACGGAACACATTTTGCGCCAGTTTAACGACGATCCGCGTAAGCTTTCCGAGTTTGCCCGCACCGCAAAGCCAAAAGACTTTGGCGAGTTCATGCCCATCATCCTCGTCTATGCCAAACAGCAAAGCCGCCTTGCCCTCGACATTGTCGAGGAAGGCACCACCTACGTGGCCTCCGCCCTGCGGCTTTTAAGCGATGATGGCAAACTCCCCATCGCTTTGCTCGGCGGCCTGAGCCACGCCTACGACTCGTTTCTGCCTCCAGACCTGAAGCAGTTCATTGTGCCCGCCAAGAACGACGCCCTGCGCGGTGCTCTGGCAATGGCAGAGCGTGAGAACGCCCTGAACACTTGAAGCTCGCCTCTGCTAAAGCATGGCTCAGCCTACTGCTGATGCACCATCACAGTATTACCTGGTGCATAGACGGTAAGCGTGTTGCCAGCAGCAACATCTGAAGTTTTAAGCCCGTTCCCACGCTGCGTGTAAAGCACATTGGTCCCGTTGCTCGTCACAGCAAGCCCGGCTTCGTTGTTATTGCCATGTTGCCATAACGTGCCCTTGGAACTGCTGCCGGATACTTCTACCGAGCCCTGATTACCGTCACCCGTCTGGAACAGATTGCCCGTTGAATTATCACCTGAAATCACAACGGTTGCTTCATTCCCAACACCAGCGGCAGAAGGGGCGAGAAAGCTGTTGCGCACGGCAAGCGCAGCAACATTATCTGCTGTATCCAGTGTATTTTTTGAGGCACCCAACAGCTTGCCGACAAACCATGTCCCACGCAAAGCTTGTTGACCCAAGCCTGCGGTTAAAGTGTCTCCCCCTTGCAAGACAGTCACATCACTGCCACTCGCATTTTGAGAAACCTGAACTTCGTGATTGTCCCCCACCTGCCGGATGAGAGCCGTATTCCCATCACCTGCAAAAGCCGCAGATGGCATCAAAACAGATGCCAGAATTAAACCCGCTAATTTCCTAAACATATCCATCACCCGAAAATTCGGAGCGAGGAGCCCAATGAAGGCTATTGCCCCTGCATGATACTCAGAGAGTTTCCATCTCCAAATTGATTGAAGAGCGCCCGGTTGTTGTTCCCGAACTGCCCCACCAGCGCATTGTTGTCGTGCCCATAGGCTCTGCCGGAGAGTGCATTGCCATATCCATACTGGATAAATCCAAAGCCATTCCCTGTTCCCTCAGCCTCATAAAGCACCGTATTCCCAGTCCCGATAATGAGCCCCTGCCCGGCAACCGGAGAGTTCGGCACGCCGCTGACTGTTTCTGGCATCACAGGAACGATCAAAGTGGCGTAACTCTCTTCCAGCCCCCGAAGGCTGATGGTGTTCCCACCAAATTCCGTCACTTGAGGAATATTGCCCGTAAACACCTTAGCGCTCATGTCTTCCAGTAACTGAGCAGTTGAGGCATCCTGCTGATACCCAGAGACATCAACTTGCGGAATAACAGCCATTTCCTGGGCAGAAACACCAGAAAGCGCACCACAAACAACACTGCCAAAAACGAAAAAACCGACACGCCTAAACAACATTGCAATGCTCCGGGAGTGGAATACTCCACTCCCATCACATCACAGCATTTTCTTTTTTTTCTGCATTCAGTCACTAAAACTGAAAAGACCCCGGCCCGTAGGCCGGGGAAAAAAGACTTACCAGTTCGAGCCCATCAAAGTATTGAACGGAACAGAACTGTCAGTCACGATAGCTGGAACTCCCACACTGGCAGCACCCTGGTTAATAGTTGCAGAGTTGCTGTCACCGGTCTGGCTGACACTAGCAATGTTGAAGTCACCCTTCTGGCCAACCATTGCTCTGTTGTGGCTTCCCATCACAGAGACGCCGGCTTCGTTGTAATCACCGATCTGCCCGACCTGAATGTGGTTATCATTGCTGGTAGAGGCATCAGTCCGATTACCAACATTACCGGTGATCATATTGCCTGTACCGTTCTGGGTGAGGAAGATCTTGTTCTGATCACCATTAACGTCTTCAAAATCGATGTTGTTGCCATCACCACCTTTTTGAATGAACTGCAGGCGGTTGTAGCTACCATCAACAACCCCAACCGTTACGCCGTTGTCGCTTGTTGTCTGCAACACATAGAACTTGTTGAGATTAGGACCATTCAAGCCATCAATGAAAACGCCGTTGTTATCACCAGACTGCTTCACAGCAATATATTGCCGATCGCCCCATGAGTAACCGGAGAATTCATTGCCAGCACCATTCTGCTGAATGGAAACTTTGCCGTTGGTACCAGCACCCACGTAATCAACTGTGTTGGAGTCTCCAGCCTGACGCGCACGGATCATAAAGTTGCTGCCGTTTAGACTGACATCAATATCCTGCATGTCACCAGTCTGGCGGTATCCAGCATCATTCATGTCACCTTCAATGACAGATTTGGTGTAGGACTGATTTGAACCAGCATCCTGAACCAGATCAACCATATTGCCGACACCTCTGGACTCAAGCCAGAAGTTGTTGCGCGAGCCATTCTGAAGAGCTGATGTGTCGTTGGCAGAACCAACCTGAATCAGCTTCGCACCATGGGATGGACCTTCAACAACAGGAGTACCTGTTCCTGTTGGATCTGGTGGAACATCATCAATATTAGCGCCGTTAAAGTCCCCACGCTGACGAATTGAAGCAGTGTTTACACCACCAGTTACAGAGGTATTTTCCTGCCTAACCTTAGCAACAACGTTGGTGTCACCACGCTGGTCAATTGTCAGGCTGTTCTGTAAGGCAACAGCACCGGCCTGACCGGTCTGATTTACACGCCAGACACGATGATCAGGAGTACGATCAGAAGGAGAGCCATTTGCACGCTGCAAGATACTTGCAGTGTTCTGGTCACCAGACTGACTAACATTTCTTACCATCTGATTGTTATCTTGGTTGATGGAAAGAGTATTGCTAGCGCCATCCTGCACCATCTGCCCGTCGTACTTACCGCTTGGGCTACGATTGCTACCAGCAATGTTGTTGCTGCCAGTTTGCAGCACAGTTGCGTTATTACCACCACCTGCAGTGTTGGTCTGCACTACAATCGCGTCGTTGCTGTCGCCAATCTGGGTGATTGTACCCGTGTTGCCTGCACCAGCAAGATTTACCTGGCTCAGGGAAGATGCATTACCATCTCCCGCATGTGCAGCAGCAACTGAAAATGCCAAAGCTGAACATGACAAAATAAGAATTTGCTTCATAATTACGAACCTTCACCTATAATAGTTCGGGTGAGCAAAGGAGATTGTAACCAATCACATTTGCTCCGTTGCGACATGAGGGTGTGTGAGTTTTTGCGAGGTCGCACACCCTCTATTACCGTTTTTACGGTAACCGAGATCTCTTGCCACCATTTCTCATAGTCACTTATTTTCAATGGCTTAGAGAAATTTTGGATCAAGAGGAAAAAGATGGATGTTGTTCTAGAACTGCTGAACATTTTGCAACATCCTAAGATTTCTTATTCGCCCACAGGTTTGACCGTGCCAGTGGAACACTGCCTCTGTAAGGACCCATATTCGATGGGGGGCGAGCCTTTTTAACCTTTACACGCTGGGTGACCTGTGCCTTCTCAGATGTGTATTCCTGATACAAAGCATTGGCTTGAGCCGGGTTCTCAAAACTCCACGCTCCAACACGCGCCCCTTCCATAACAATGGAGTAAACCGCCTTCTCAATGGCCTGCTGCACAGCAAGGGTGACAGGCTCATTCTTGGTGATGCCAGCTTCGGCTTCCAAAATTTCATCTAAAGCGATGTAGCGGAACGCGCCGCCTTTCAGCCCGACAGAGACAACGGATTTTTGAACCATCACGTTGGCCATGACTTCACCGGTCCGTGTGCTGACAGCACGCAGCGAAACAGTCACGTCATCCTGCCGGTAATCCGCATTCCCGCCAATGCCCAGATAACGAGCCCCTAATCCGCCTGTTCGGGTGTTGCTGTCATACCCAACGACACCACCTTCAAACAGAACCCCCGCATAAAGCAGTGGTGGCAGAACCTTCGGATCAACTTTGTCTTCACCCAGATAGATTTTGCGGATCTGCGTAACGATCTGGCGTTCTTTCAGCAAAGCATCAAGATTGCCCCTTTCAACCACGCGGAACCATTTGCGATCCCCGGCATCCTGAAGCGCACGAACCAGCATAGTGTCAGCGCCCTGCGTCACAGATCGTGACAGTGTCTGAACCTTATCCGACGGCTTATACTGGCCTGTCAGATCCTGATAACTGTAGACAGCAGCGTAAATCGGTTCCTTCGGAGCGGGCAGCTTTTTCAGCTTGCTGGCTTGCACCGAAATCGTTGCAAGCTGAGGTCCGGGACTAAATGCCATGCGTGTTACCGGCCCGCAGGCAGACAACGACAACGCCATGGCAACAACAATGGTTTTCTTCATCATATCAATAACCTGGCATTAATTTATGGGAGTACCGTCCTGCAGGACAGGAACCGTGATATCGGTAATGGCACCCGTGCTTTCATCAATAATCTGCAGCTGAATGGAATCTGTGCCGCGAACAAACGAAACCTTCTGGTCGCCAAAGCTCACAGTGCCGCTGTCTTTCGGATCATCACCAAAAATCGCCTGGGATACCTGATCCGCCAAAGCATAAATCAATCGGTTCTGCAGCTGGCGTACAAACAAATCAGCCAGGCTACTGCCAGAACCATCAGCACCGCTACCAGACCCGGAACCATATTTATTGCTTCCTCCGACAGTTGCAGTTTTCTGGGCATTCGCCGTTGCAAAAAGGTGGGTAGTATTAGCCGCATATCCGCCAAAGCTCGGATTAGTCGGCTGATAAACAAGTTGTTGTGCGTGAGAGGAGCCAACACTGAGGACACACCCCAGCATAAGCCCGAGAGCAGAATTTAGTCTCATAGCAACCCCTAATCTAACGAGGACTTCACGATAAATTTCTGAGAAAGAAAGTGTCAGTTGTATCGATGTAGCTTTGGTATATTGGGGGAATACTATTGTGTCATCTCTCGACATATCGAGTTATTAGTTTCTTTTAACAAGGTAAGAACCAAGTGATTACTTTAAACCAATTTCACCCAGTAGATACCTGATAGAATATATCACCTATAAATTCATAGTGGTATAAATATCAATTCTAATAGAGCCCACACGATTACATCATGCAGATAGCATAAATGCATGACTTGAATGCAAGTTACATCAAGGCAGCTGTTCTAAAAGGGAAATGAACAAGATAGGAAAGGTGGTAGGCCCGGAGGGACTTGAACCCCCAACCAGTCCGTTATGAGCGGACGGCTCTAACCAGTTGAGCTACAGGCCCTTACCGAAGACAGGTTCTACACCAACAACCACGGGTGAGTAAATTGTTTATAGCAGTGAACAAGGCAGATCCTGTTGAAACTTGGGGATGCGCCTTTTCCCCGGCAGATCAACAGAGCATTCATCACAAAGCTTTATAAATACCTGATTTTAAGAGACTATGTGAAAACTAACAGCTTCCGGCAGCCTGACCCCTTGGAGTGCATGATGCGCCAGCCTCTCATTAAGTTCACCGCCTCTTTGTTCCTTCTTGTCATTATTGGCTGGCTACTCTTCATAGGGCGCTCCCTCATTATACCCCTGATTATCGCACTGGTGCTTTGGTACATTATCAACTCCATGTCCTCTGCCCTGCGACATTTGCCTGTGGTTGGACCGTATCTGCCGCGCCCGCTCACCATTTTGCTGGCCCTGTTCGCGATCTTTTATGTCGTCGGCATCCTGTTCAACATCGTCTCAGTCAACCTGCAACAGCTGGCGTTCGATGCACCGACCTATCAAGGACGGCTGGATGAGCTGCTGCTCAAGCTTGCCAATCAACTGAATATGGAAAAGCCGCTCCAGCTTTCAGACATCTTGCCCAACTTCTCGCTAAGTGCAGCCCTCAGCACCGGGGCATCCGTTCTCACCAGTCTGGCCGGATCCAGCTCACTGGTCTTCATCTACGTGCTCTTCATGATTTTCGAGGCGGCAACCTTTGACAAAAAGCTCGCTGCCCTCTTTGAAGATTCTGACCGCGTACAGCTTGCGTTCGCCATCCGCGGAGAGATTGGTCGCCGCATGCGCCACTACATGGGCATCAAAACCGGTGTCAGCATCATCACCGGTTTCCTCACCTACGGCATCACGTCATGGGCAGGCCTGCCCTACGCGGCCCTTTTCGGGTTCATCGCCTTCCTGCTCAACTACATCCCGACCATCGGCTCTCTGATTGCGGTCATCTTCCCAAGCCTGCTGTCACTGGTCTATTTCGACACCCTCACACCATTCATCGCGATTACTCTTGGGCTGGGAGCAGTTCAGTTCATTCTCGGCAATCTGGTGGAACCACGTCTGATGGGCACACAACTTAACATTTCACCCCTCGTCATTATGATCTCCTTGAGCTTTTGGGGGGCATTATGGGGCGTCATTGGAATGGTGTTGTGCGTGCCGCTTGTCGTGCTTGCCATCATCATTTGCGCCCAATTCCCTTCTTCGCGCCCCATTGCAATCCTGTTGTCGGGGGATGGCAATGTCGGCGATCCGATAAACCTGGATCATCAAAATCAAACCCGTGAATTGACATGATCACGCCTGAGAGCCGCCGCAATTGTAACTTCTAATTGCATTTCTCGATATTCGGCTGATCAAGAATGACAGTCCGCAGCACGGATCAGGCATCAGCCTCAACAAATTTGAAACTGGAGAATTTAATGCAGAGCGAACAGAAGAAATTGCGTCTTCCAAGTATAAGCGCGCTGGCAGTTGCTGGTCTTGTTGCCGCCGCCCTTGTTGTATCCAGCGGTGTCAATGCCAAGGCTGCTGAGCAAACTGGCAAGATCACAATCTCCGGCCAGGGGTCGGTCAACGTGGCGCCTGATATGGCGACGCTGGTCTCCCGCGTAATCACACAGGGTGATGATGCAAAGTCCGCCCTTCAGCAAAACTCCGTCACCATGCGCGCCATCCTGCAGGATGTTGAAGACGCAGGCATCGAAAAAAAGAACATCCAGACCACCGGTTTTGACATTTCACCGATCTACGACAACCGCCGCCTCAAAAACAATGAGCCAAAAGCTCCTGAGATTGTTGGCTACCGTGTGCAGAACGGCATCCGCATCAGTCTGCAGGACATCACCAAACTGGGCACCACGCTAGACATGCTGGTGCAAAACGGCTCCAACGATGTTGGCCAGATCCAGTTCGGCGTATCCAATCCTGAAAAATATATTGATGAAGCTCGCGAAAGTGCCGTGAAAGACGCCCGCACCAAGGCGGAAACCTACGCGAAAGCTGCTGGTGTTAGCCTCGGCAAAATTCTCAGCATTTCCGAAGCCGGGTACAACCCACGCCCTTACCCGGAAATGATGGGCATGAGAGCTGCAAAAATGGACAGTGCCCCGCCAATTGCAGCAGGTCAGGAGACCCTCTCGTCATCAGTTACAATAACCTACGAACTTGTGCAGTAACACAAGCCTCCAATGCAACCTCTCAAAACCCCGCCCCAAGCGGGGTTTTCTTTTTTAATGCCGACAACCATCATAGTCCGGCAACATGCACATTCCCACGAGTGCTCCTATATTGGGGTCTGATAATCTCCCCCAGACATTCATTATTTAAGCATATTCTGAAGCCACCTCGATTCAGAACACCTCACAAAGCACGCGGCATTTTTCATCGTTTCAACAACTCAAAACCGCGCCAGACTTCACGTAGGCGACCGCCAAGTGCCTGCATAAACCTAGCTATTCAAGTTGCCTTCACATCTGCCGAAAAAAGGACCTCCTCGTGCTGTAAGAAAGCTAAGCTTGCGAAACAAAAGGAACAATCCGCCAATTTATGTTGGGCCAATTTTTGCAAAATCGATTTATTGAAATAGCAGGTGCGCCACGATTTAATAAGAAAAGACTTTACTTATTAAACACCTCAAATTAAATAAGTGATATATTTTTAAATAGGCGATACTCATGACCATATCCAGCCCGGCACAAACAATCCCATTATCGCCCTTCAAAAAGCTGACCATGGATGGTCGCTGGCTTGCGTCTCTCATCATGATTTTGGGTGTTGGGTCGGCAAGCATGAACAACTTCCTCTCCTCCGCCATCATGCCAGATATCATCCGCGATCTTGGCGGCCAGCAACGCGCCTTCTGGGTCCTCAGCTTGTTTCAGATCGGCTCCATTCTGGCAGGCACGGTCACAGGCTCGTTGAAAGCACGCATTGGCGCACGCCCTCTCTTTATCGCGGCGGCCCTGTCTTTTCTGGCAGGCTCATTCGTTGGCGGCGCCGCAAATTCGCTGGAACACCTGCTGCTTGGCAGAATGCTGCAAGGTTTGGGCGAAGGCATGATTGTCTCCCTCTGCTATACGTTGATTTCAGACCTTTATCCGGAAAACGCCGTCTCCTCAGTTTTTGCTTTGCTCTCAGGAGTTTGGGCTGTCTCCGCAGGCATCGGCCCCCTCACCGCAGGTATCCTGACAGAAAGCTGGTCCTGGCGTGCAGTGTTTTACGCCAACCTGCCTCTGTCTTTGATGCTACTCCTGCTGGCAATCACCGTCATCCCGTCCACCACCAGAGACAAAGCCACAACGACGCAATCCTCGGATAAGATGAGCATGTTCCCCCGCCTCGGGCTTCTGGCTGTGGCTGTATTGCTCATTGCGTATGTGGGCGAACTGCGCAGCCTTCCCCGCATCACTGGCGCTCTAGGCATTGGCTTGATCCTGCTGTTCCTCGCCGTGAAATGGGATAAGAAAAGCACCAGTCCGTTCATTCCGCGCAGTGCGTTCAAGTTCACCGGCATTCTGGGTCTTGGCATGTGGGTCACGCTGCTGCTGTCCATCGCCAGCGCCGCCCGTGTTGTTTATGGCGCTGCTATGGGGCAGGTGCTGTGGGGACTTTCCGTCACTCAGGCATCCTATGCCATGGCCATCACAGCCTTCACATGGACAGCCGCCGCATGGATCGTCGCCCGTGTGCAGACACCACACGCACAAACCTATCTGATCCGTCTGGGAACCTTAAACATCATTGCTGGCACACTGCTCACCGTTGTTTCGCTTTACACCATGTCCCTATGGATATTCCTGCTCTCCTCCGTCTTTAACGGAGCAGGCTTTGGCATGAGCAGTCAGTTCTTGAAAAAAGCAATCATTTACGCTGAAACCGATGACGAGCGCGACAGAGCCTCCGGTTTCATCGGGCCGCTGCAATCCGCAGGCATGGCCATTGGCGCAGCGCTGGCAGGCCTTCTGGCTGGCCTCTCTGGCTTCTCCGTTCCAGGTGCAGAAGACTTGATTACACTGGAAAATGCTGCCCAGTCCGGCCCGGTCTTGTTCCTCATCATGGCAGGCATCGCAAGCATTGCCGCTCTATTGGCGTTCAAAATGCCAAGAATGGTCTAGTCACATTGAAGGGATGACAAACATGTGCCGCAAATGTGGAGACAACCCCGGACGTGACCCACCATAGGTGCAGGCACTAGCCGGTGCTTTAAGCGCACCTTACCAAAGTGAGTGCTGATTTTCGGATCAGGACACGCAGGAAAGTAATAGTAAGTCAGCGTGGAAGCGGTTGACCCGGTGGCGGCGGAGGCGCTCGTCGCAACGGCTGATCAAAATACCTGTCAGGCCCATGCCCACGCCAACCAACACCATGCATGCGGTTCATCATCGCAAACATCATAATCGCGGCAATCACCACAAGAACCAGCAGAGTCGTGATAATCGAAGTCGCAATCACCCATCCCCTGCTCGGCTTCCGCCCAATCGAAGCCCTCAACCCATCCAGCTCACGCCGCATATCTTCCGGTTCCATATCCTGCTCCATCAAAAACGATAGAACAATCCTCTCAGAAACACCGGAACACCAACTTACATCAATCGCTCACAATTGATGCACTCCCGAAAGCCTCTCACCTCACGCAAACGTCTCACCCCATTTCAACAGTTCCAGCAGGATGGGGCCGACGGCTTGGCCTTTTTCGGTCAGGACATAATCGGCCCGTGGGGGGTGGGAAGAGTAGAAGCGTTTTTTGAGGACACCGTGTTCCTCCAGCTTTTTCAGGCGAGTTGAGAGCGTGTTGGGACTGACCTTCAAACTCGTTTCAAGATCTTTGAACTTACGCGGCCCATCCAGAAAAAACTCACGTAATATCAAGAGGCTCCACGGATCACCCAGCACGCCGAGCGAGCGCATGATGGGACAGTTATCGCGGTCAATTCCAGCAAGTTCAGGCGGCAGAAGAGAAGGGTCAAACTCAGTCATAAAAGCAGAGGTAGCATAGTAAATTCAAAAATGGAATTGACTCCTATATTTGAAGTCACTACCAATATTGAAGTTATTCAGGAGAACTCCCATGACTTCAATCATTCTGGAATTCATTGTTTTAGCCTTCGCTGTGATCTTCCCTGCTACACTTGTTGCTATCGTCGCAAACAGAGCCAACCACGCCCAGCTATCACCTCTCGCTCAATGTTGGGCCGTCGGCGTCTTCATCACATTGCTTGGGGTGTGGTTTGCAGCTGCCGTCTTGCTTGCCAAGGCAGATCTGTTCACGTTGCCCACCGAAGCCCCACAGGTTCCACGATTGATCCTTCTGCTTCTGGGCGGCTCCATCACCGTATGGGCACTGGCAAACTTCACGGCAGCAGGACGCAAGATTCTGGAAGCCACAGACCAAAGCATCTTCATGGGAGTTCAAATCCTGCGTGTGATCGGCTTTGTGTTTCTAGTGGGGTGGGCAATAGGGCCAGTGCCATGGGAATTTGCCATGCCAGCGGGCCTTGGAGATATCGCAACAGGTATACTGGCGGTGTTTGCTTACAAAGCGGTCCGCAGCAACGCCGCCAACGCCCGAGCTCTAATGGTCCGTGTCCACATTCTCGGCCTGCTGGATTTCGTCGCCGCAATCGGCACAGGTGTCCTCACCTCAAACGGCTACTTCCACCTGCTCTCAACAGATGCTCCCAATATCATAGACAACTACCCCCTCGTCCTCGTCCCGGCCTTCTTCGTCCCCCTCTTCCTGACAGCGCATATTCTGTCGATACAAAAGATGGTGGCAGAAACGAGGAAAGCGAAAACGATACCAGCATAATTCTCAACCCAACAAAAAAGCCGGTCTCCTTACAGAGACCGGCTTTCCTAATTCTCAACCAGTGCAGCAGCTTAGCTGTCCAGGAAGCTCCGCAGTTTGCGGGAGCGGCTTGGGTGCTTCAGCTTACGCAGCGCTTTCGCTTCAATCTGACGGATACGCTCACGGGTAACGGAGAACTGCTGACCAACCTCTTCCAGAGTGTGGTCGGTGTTCATGCCGATACCGAAGCGCATACGCAGGACACGCTCTTCACGAGGTGTCAGCGATGCCAGAACACGGGTCGTGGTCTCACGAAGGTTCGCCTGAATAGCCGCATCAATCGGCAGGATGGCGTTTTTATCCTCAATGAAGTCACCAAGATGGCTGTCTTCCTCGTCACCAATCGGTGTTTCAAGGGAGATAGGCTCCTTAGCGATTTTCAGCACCTTACGGACCTTCTCAAGCGGCATCTGCAGCTTTTCAGAGAGCTCTTCCGGGGTTGGCTCACGGCCAATCTCGTGAAGCATCTGACGAGAGGTACGAACGATCTTGTTGATCGTCTCGATCATGTGCACCGGAATACGGATGGTGCGTGCCTGATCCGCGATGGATCGGGTGATCGCCTGACGAATCCACCAGGTCGCATAGGTGGAGAACTTGTAACCACGGCGGTATTCGAACTTGTCTACCGCCTTCATGAGGCCAATGTTACCTTCCTGAATAAGATCCAGGAACTGCAGGCCACGGTTGGTGTATTTCTTGGCAATGGAGATAACGAGACGAAGGTTCGCTTCCACCATTTCCTTTTTCGCGATACGTGCTTCGCGTTCACCCTTCTGCACCATGGAAACCAGAGTACGGAATTCGGTGATCTCAAGGCCAGTCTCAGTCGCAAGCGTCTGAATCTCGCCGCGCAATTCGCGGATCATGTCGCCATCATTAGTCACAAACTTCTTCCAGCCACGGCCAGAAAGGTTTGCAACTTTGCGGATCCAATTCGGGTCCAGCTCAGAACCCTGATAGTATTTGATGAAGTCAGCGCGGTTAACACCGTTGCTGTCTGCAAGACGCAGCAAGCGACCTTCATAACCCATCAGCATTTTGTTGATGGAGTAAAGCTGCTGAACCAGCGTCTCAATACGGTTGTTATTGAGGTGCAGGCTCTTCACTTCAACAATGATGTCTTCTTTGAGCTTCTTGTAACGACGCTCCTGAGACGGAGACAGAGTTTTGTTAGCCAGCTTGTTTTCAACCAGCTGGTCCTGAAGCTTGCGCAGCTTCTTGTAGTCCTCTGTGATCTTGTCAAAGATCTCAACGACCATAGGCTTCAGTTCTGCTTCCATCACGGAAAGAGAAACGTTTGCCTCGTACTCGTCGTCATCGTCATCAGTGGTTTCACCACCTTCTGCAGGTGCTTCACCCGGCGCACCCGAAGCGGCATCACCTGGTGCAGCAGCGGCAGGAGCCGCAGCACCGTTAGGCTTGCGGGCTTCTTCTTCCTTGCGCTTGCGGGCTTCTTCTTTTTCCTTAAGGCGCACAGCCTCAGGAACTTCACCCTCGCCAGCGTTTTCCTGCTCAGAAAGGTCATCATCAGATGGACCGTTCTTGTCATCAGGTCCGGAATATGTTGCATCCAGATCAATAATGTCACGCAGCAGAACCTTGCCTTCTGCCAGCTCCTCACCCCAGATGATAATCGCCTGGAAGGTCAGTGGGCTTTCACAAAGACCTGAGATCATAGCCTCACGGCCAGCCTCAATACGCTTTGCAATGGCAATTTCGCCTTCGCGGGACAACAGCTCAACAGAGCCCATCTCGCGCAGGTACATACGCACCGGATCATCGGTACGGTCTGTAGGTTCTTTGGCAGTCGTGGTTTTGGTAACAGCAGTAGAAGAAGCAACAACCAACTCACCGCCGTCTACAGCAGGTGGAGCTTCCTCTTCTTCTTTACCTTCTTCTGCATCTTCCGCCTCAACAACGTTGATGCCCATTTCAGAAAGAAGCGACATGGTGTCTTCAATCTGCTCAGAGCTCACCTGATCAGGTGGAAGAACTTCATTCAGTTCGTCATAAGTGATGTATCCGCGTTTTTTAGCGGACTTGATCATTTTCTTGACGGCGGCGACCGACAAATCCAAGAGCGGACCATCTTGTCCCTCTGCGCCTGCCGGTTCCTGCGTATCTTCAGCTTGTGTCGCCTTCGTCGCCATATTCTGCTCCAAAGTCGCTGGTCGTGCTCCAGCGAACTATCGCGTTACGCAATCAATCACCCCCGTGTTTGGACCACACAGGCGGCATTTGAATCACATTTGACTTTGGGGTTTAACGCAAAGTCCCTTAAACCTGACTTAACCCTGGTATCAAAATGTTTTCACGGAATTGAAAACCCAAAACTCATTCGGGCAGGACTGCTCACCGGCATCCCTACCGTTTTAGGCCGTATCCGGCACATTCCAGGCATCGACAGCGCTGATTATCCGATTATGATATCGCCGCTTTAAAGACATCTAAGGTCTACGGGCGCTCGTATCGGCTGTCTGACTTAGTGTATGTAGCCCGCCTTTTGTGATTCGCAAGGGCGATTCGGCATGGTCAATCTGATTCTGGGGGATTTTGGACAGTTCATTGCCTGTTTTTCTGGATAACTTTGAAAAACAAGAGTTCTTCCATCACAATTCCACCTCAAGTTGCGATCACCAGATCCTCTGGGGGAAGCAGATAAACAGATCCGCAATCCCTCCTCTCAGATCAAGCCAGAACAGACCCTTTTGAGGAGCGCATTTTGGCTGCTCGCTCCGCCAGCTCCTGCTCATCACGCAGGCAATCCTCACGGCGACGAGCCAAATCCTGCGTAAGCGCCTGAAACCGGCCCCAGCTTTCTTCGGTCAGATCTTGCTCCATGGCCCGCGTTTCATGCTCAAGCTCCTGCTCCAACATGCGCAACTCAAGCATATCTGCATAATTCAGGAACAGCATCTCCACGAAGTCCTCGGGCGGGTCTTCCTTCAAAACCTGCAGACGGTTGGTCAGAGCGTCCCAGCGGCGCAAGGTACTTGCCTTGCTGCTGTCGCTTTCAGAACTTGCGCTCACAATAGCTTCCTGCAGGATTTGATAGAACCGTTCATCCAGCTTGTTATAGATCTGCGTCACGGCACCTTCAGCAAGGTCCGTCGCAATCCGAACCAGCGCCGTCATGAACATGGAGTGCAGCTCGTTGGAATATGTTAGCTGGGAAATCCGTTCAAAGTGGCGGTCAAACAACTCCGGATACATCAGGCACATGGTGCAGAAACTGCGCTCCACCCCATAAGAAGGCGTATCAGGCGCTTCAACGCGGGCACGGGACGCCCACTCATCATCTGCACCTTGTTTCTTGTTGCCGCGCCAGCCCTCGTCACGCCCACCGCCGCTTTTGCCACGGTTCCGGCGGCTCTCCTCATAAAACAAGTTGGAGAGTTTGAGACGCAAGTCCATCCGATAACGCTTCTGAACGCGCTCATCTTTGATGGTCCCAACCAGATCTTCAACGGCCTTTTCCAGCGCAGCTTTACGCTCAGGCGTATCAATCCGGGCTTGCTCGCTCTCACGGCGCCAAACCACTTCTGAAAGTGGCAGAGCTTTCTCAATCTCTCCGTACATAGCAGCAGTGCCACCAGCATTAATCACATCATCCGGATCCTGCCCGTCAGGCAAAAACGCAAACTGGAAAGACTTACCGCTGGTCAGAACTGGAAGAATACGATCAACCGCTCGGTGGGCAGCAGAGATACCGGCGACGTCACCGTCAAAGCAGACCACTGGTTCATCAGCAAACTTCCAAAGCCGCATAATCTGGTCTTCGGTAAACGCAGTCCCCAAACTCGCGACCGTCGCTTTGATGCCAACCTGCCAGAGAGCAATGGCATCCATATACCCTTCCACCACGATCGCTTGTCCGCTCTCATAAGCAGGCTGGCGCGCGCGATGCGCATTAAACAGCATCGTCCCTTTGTGAAAGACAGGTGTTTCCGGTGAGTTCAGATATTTCGGCTGGCCATCCGGGTCCATGGTCCGGCCACCAAAAGCAACTGCCCTGCCCCGATCATCATGGATCGGGATCATCAGACGATTGCGAAACCGGTCATAGGACGGACGCCCGTCCTCGGGTTTAATGAGCAACCCCACTTCAATCAGCTCAGCTTCAGTGACGTCTTTCGCCATCAAAGCCTTCTTCAGATTATCACGTCCCGGAGGCGCAAAACCAAACTGAAACTCGTTCAGTGTCTCGGCGCTCAAACCGCGCCGCTGCACATACTCTTGCGCAGCGCGCCCGTCAGCAGACTGGAACACATGCCGGAAATAGCGTGCCGCCATCTCACAGACATCGGTCAGAGAATTGCGCTTTGCAGCTCGTTTTGCGGCCTGAGGATCGGGCGCAGGCATCGCGATTCCGGCTACACCGGCCAGTTCTTCCACAGCTTCGGGGAAACTGAGGCCCTCAGTCTCCATCAGAAACTTGAAATGATCTCCACTTTCACCACAGCCAAAGCACTTGTAGCGGTTGCGGCGCTCATCAACATGAAAGCTGGGAGACTTCTCTGAATGGAAGGGACAACAGGCCCAATAATCACCCTTTCCGGGCTGCGATTTACGCCGATCCCAGGTTACACGTCGCCCCACCACATCTGTAAGCGAGACGCGGTTGCGAATGTCATCAAGAAAGAGCTGATCGAAACGCATAATGGTCCAATTTGTCGTAGTGGCCTGAAAGCAGCTGAGCTGGGTATTATATAGCCGTGAAGGCCCCAAGAAGCCAGCAAAACCCCCATTTGCGCTGGCTTAACTCAATTTATCGCTTCAGGAAAAAAGAAAAGCCGCATCATGATGACGCGGCGGCCTGTAAGTGCTCCAAAAACGTTGGCTTACTGCGGAGCTCGCAGCATCTGCTTCACCATGCAACTGGCTTTCGCAAAGTCCATCTGGCCCGGATAACGCTCTTTCAACTCAGCCATACAGCGGCCCATATCACGCAGTCCGCGCGCTTCAACGCACTCGACAACTGTTTGACAAACAAGCTTCATTTCGTATTCGCTGAGCTGCGAAGGCAAGAATTCACGGATCATTTCTGCTTCTTCACGCTCTTGCACAGCAAGCTCTACCTTACCGCTCGCTTCACAATGCGCCGCTTCCTGCTCACGCTGAACTAGCATGGTGTGCAGGAGGTCCATCAGCTCTTCGTCGCTTAAGCCATCACGGCCTTGCTCACGAGCAGCCATATCCCGGTCCATAATGGCAGCGGTGATGAGGCGCAACGTGGCGGCACGTCTTTTGTTAGTGTCTTCTTGCGCGGCTTTCAGCGCATTCGCTATTTTGTCTCGCAACATACTAAAGGAACCCTGACGCGGAAACTTTAAAAGAGGCTCTCCAAATCCCGGATAATACGTCTCATCCATCTGATTTGGGCTGATTTCCTGTAACTCGAGCGCTATTATTTCTACACGAGTGATATTGACCAGAGGAACCCCTTCTCCTATGGTCCCGGCCTTGATGCGACTGTGACGCGCCAAAGTCAAGTCCCTTCGGTGCGTTTCAGATGGACGCATACTGTCATCAACCGTATCAAGAAAGCAAGTGATGAAAGCTCAAGACGCGTGGTCAGCACCTAAACCTACCGCCCTCCTCGTTCTCGCAGACGGTACAGTCATTGAAGGCCGAGGCGTTGGAGCTCTTGGAACAGCGTCCGGCGAAGTCTGCTTCAATACGGCAATGACCGGGTATGAAGAGATTCTCACAGATCCTTCCTATGCAGGACAGATCATCACCTTCACGTTCCCCCATGTTGGCAATGTGGGCGCGAACGAAGACGATGTTGAAACTGTAGATATGGAAGGCACGTCTGGCGTACGAGGCGCGATTCTGCGCACCGACATCACGACCCCTTCCAACTATCGCTCTGGCAACCACTTCGATGCATGGCTCAAGGCACGAGGCATTGTTGGACTGACCGGCGTAGACACCCGCGCATTAACAGCTCTTATTCGCGAAAAAGGCATGCAGAACGCTGTGATCGCTCATAACGCTGATGGTGAGTTTGATGTGGAAGCGCTGAAATCAGAAGCAGCCGGCCTCCCGGATCTGGAAGGCATGGACCTTGCAAAAGGCGTCAGCACTCAGAAAACCTACGACTGGAACGAAACCACCTGGGATTGGGAGGACGGGTTTGGCGCCCAGAACAAACCAAGCCATCACGTGGTTGCTCTGGACTTTGGTGTAAAGCGTAACATCCTCCGCCTTCTGGCAGATGCCGGATGCCGCGTAACTGTGGTGCCTGCAACCACTTCTGCTGAAGACGTCCTCGCTCTTAAGCCGGATGGAGTATTCCTGTCCAACGGCCCTGGCGATCCAGCTGCAACAGGTGAATATGCGGTTCCAACCATCCGTAGTCTCGTGAAGTCTGGCCTGCCGGTCTTCGGTATCTGTCTGGGTCACCAGATGCTCGCGCTTGCACTTGGTGGCACCACCACAAAGATGCATCAGGGCCATCACGGCGCAAACCATCCGGTTCACGATTACACCACCAACAAGGTTGAAATCACCAGCATGAACCATGGCTTTGCTGTGAGTGCTGGCAGCCTGCCCGACAACGTGGAAGAAACACACGTTTCCCTGTTTGACGGCACCAACTGTGGTCTGCGTGTAAAAGATGCGCCTGTCTTCTCAGTGCAGCACCATCCGGAAGCGTCTCCTGGCCCACAGGACAGCCACTACCTGTTCTCTCGCTTCATTGAGCTGATTGAGAACCATAAGACACCTGCAGCCGCTTAGAGCGCGTTCGCTCATCAAAACGGCACAGCAGAATGAATAAAAGCGGGGTCCAGTGCCCCGCTTTTCTTTTGCCCAACCCTAAGCAGATCGTGACAGGAAACACCGCCTCAGCAACATCAAGGCAACAAAAAACCCGGCACCAAGGGAGCCGGGTTCCGTAACTCTTATCAGAAGCGATTAAGCTGCTTCTGTTTCCAGCATGCTGCTCAGTGCATGAGACACACCGCGAACTTCTGCAATCTGTTCTTGAAGCGCTTGCTCCTGCTCATGAAGCAGCTGCTCCTGCGCACCACAAATTTCCTGAAGTTCTTTAAGTTGCTCAGGACGAGGGCTGGAACCCTCAACGAGCTTGATAATACGACGAACTTCTGCCAGCGTCAGACCGATCTTCTTGGCCTGCAAAATGACCCGCATGCGGCTCACATCACGACCTCTGTAGAAGCGGCGTGCTCCACGACGTACTGGGTTAAGAAGCCCCTTCTCCTCATAAAATCGTAGTGTACGCAGAGTGACGCTAAACAATTCTGACATTTCAGAGATTGCGAGCAGTTGACCGTCCCCATCGTCCTCACGAATAGGTCCAGCGATATCCGCAGCGACATCTAGCTTACTAGGAATACTGTTCATTTCCATTTGCCCGGTGGTTTGTATGTTAAACCTTAGAAGAGTTACAAAAGCTCATCATTTCAGCTCCCCACCCGGTGCCTCCATGAATTCCCCTAATAACTTTTGTACTCCCCCACTTCTGTACTAGCTTATGCAGTAGCATTTGATACCCACTCACACTGCGGAAGCTTTTCGATGTTCATTTGAACAATCTTCAATGCATCCCCAGTGAGGAATGAGTACCCCCACTTTCAAAGTCCTCAATGAAATCTATGATAATTCATATTGGACAATTGATAATCTACACAAGGAAACTGATAAAATATAGCCCGACATCGCATTTTTTACTTCGTAAATGCAACGTATACACTAGGACATCCGAGAATTAACATCATAAGTAGTTATACTAGATAAGTATTATAAAAAAATAGCGGCACCTACTTTTGCAAGTCCGCTGATTTATTCTACATTTTCCGGCAAATACCCAAAGATGTTCCTGCGTTATCCGAGCTAATATACTATAGAAGCGTCAATTACATATTGTCTATAATATGTGAACATGACGAAGAGATAGCCAGAGTGAGCAATATAACTTCTAACTACTCTCCTTCTTTAGATCTGCTCTGACTTTATTCTTTCTCAGTAAAACGAAAATTGGCTGACCAAATGATCACTCTGCACATTTTTTAAACAGGATGTTCATTTTTCGCGCTGCAAAACTTTGAACTGCCGTCGCGTACAGAGGGGATAATGTGGAATCTGACACATTAAAAGGCAAGATTACCCAAAGATTCACTAGGTCAAAAGTGCCAGATTGTGCGCATTGCACAATTTTGGCCACCCAATTTCATTAATTGAATCATCTTCAGCATGTGCAAGCCAGAAGAAAGACACCTTCTTCAGCAGGTAAACTCAATTTACCATCAAACACGTACTTGCGCTTAGCCCTTCAACAGGCCATTGACGATCCGTCTGATTTGAAATCTGAAAGTCGCATGACGGTGCACATCCATCTTTTTGCTCTTCAGATTAGCCCGATACAGGATGAGTTCGTTTAACATGATTATCTCCTTGATGAGCCGCGTGAATGGAAAGCCACCTCAGTTCTATGCAAAGAAATCACACAGGCTTACGGGAGTTTTCCTGAAACGCCACAATTATAAGCGCACTAATTGCGCCTCATCAAGGTAAATGGCGCAATTTTTGCGCTTTTTACATTCTGTTATATGCAATAGTACGAATGCAGATTATTATGCATCAGTCTGTACAATGAATTTTCAGTCTGGGAATCATTAGGTTAGTATCATGAAACCATCTCAGTTTCGGGCTTGGCGCAAGTCGATGGGCTATAAGCAAAAAGAGGCAGCGGAACGCCTCGGCTTAAAAAAACGAATGATTCAGTATTATGAAAACGGCAATCGTGACGGTAAACCGGTAGAAATTCCGAAGTCTGTCAGGCTGGCCTGCTATGCCTTAAGCACTGGTATTGCTGACTTTGATGGTGAGAAAACCACAGAGAACACGACTTTAGCTGAATAAACTCCCCTTAAGTCTTGAGAAAAAAAACCGGATTATTTCGGAAATAGGCGTTCGTCGGGGTTTATCATTACTCGAATATTTCTTATAACGCGCGCTCAGCCGACATACTCCTAAAGAGGGCACCACCAGAGCACCGATCGGGTGCACTGGTGCTTAAACGCGAGCATATGTGAGTCACCATGCCTAAACGCAATGACATCCAATCTATCATGATCATCGGGGCTGGCCCCATCGTGATTGGTCAAGCCTGTGAGTTCGATTATTCTGGAACTCAGGCTTGTAAGGCACTGCGAGATGAGGGCTACCGAATTATCTTGGTGAACTCAAATCCGGCGACCATCATGACAGATCCGGATCTGGCTGATGCAACCTACATCGAGCCAATCACCACGGACGCCGTTGAAAAGATCATCGCCAAGGAAAAGCCGGACGCGCTCCTGCCAACCATGGGCGGCCAGACCGCACTCAACTGTGCGCTGGAACTGGACCGCAAAGGCGTGCTGAAAAAATACGGTGTTGAGATGATCGGTGCAAAAGCCGACGTCATCGACAAGGCTGAAGACCGTGAAAAATTCCGCGCTGCCATGGACAAGATCGGGCTGGAAAATCCACGCGCCGCAATCGCATCCTCTCCTCCGATCCTTGATGATGAAGGCACCATCACCGGATATGACCGCGGAGCAGGCTATGCTGAAGCCATGCGCCAGATCGACACCATCGGCCTGCCAGCTATCATTCGCCCTGCGTTTACGCTCGGCGGCACAGGCGGCGGCGTAGCGTATAACCGTGAAGAGTTTGAACAAATTGTTCGCTCCGGCATCGATGCGTCTCCAAACGGTCAGGTGCTCGTCGACGAAAGCTTGCTCGGCTGGAAAGAATACGAGATGGAAGTGGTTCGCGACACAGCGGACAACTGCATCATCATCTGCTCCATTGAAAACATCGACCCGATGGGCGTCCACACGGGTGATTCCATCACAGTTGCTCCTGCCCTGACCCTCACCGACAAAGAATACCAGATCATGCGGAACGCCTCGATTGCGGTTCTGCGTGAGATCGGCGTTGAAACAGGCGGATCGAACGTTCAGTTCGCGGTCAACCCGGCAGATGGTCGTCTCGTTGTGATCGAGATGAACCCACGCGTCTCCCGTTCCTCCGCGCTGGCATCTAAAGCGACAGGCTTCCCGATTGCGAAAATCGCGGCAAAGCTCGCTGTTGGCTACACCCTTGATGAGTTGGAAAACGACATCACCGGCGGAGCAACACCAGCCTCTTTTGAGCCAACAATCGACTACGTCGTCACCAAGATCCCACGTTTCGCATTTGAAAAGTTCCCGGGCTCCGAGCCAACCCTGACAACAGCTATGAAGTCAGTTGGCGAAGTGATGGCTATTGGCCGTACCTTCAAGGAAAGCCTCCAGAAGGCTCTGCGTGGTCTGGAAACAGGTCTGACAGGCCTCGACCCAATCGAAGTCGAAGGTCTTGGCCAAGGCGAAGACTACACCGCGATCCGCAAAGCTCTGGCTGTCCCAACACCAGATCGCCTGCTCAACGTGGCTCAGGCTATGCGCCTGGGCACCTCTGCAAAAGAAATCCACGACATCTGCAAGATTGATCCGTGGTTCCTGGAGCAGATGCAGGAAATCGTGGACATGGAAGCAAAGATCATCGAGCACGGTCTGCCAGACAATGCGACCGCCATGCGCATGGTCAAAGCCATGGGCTTCTCAGACAGCCGTCTTGCGGTTCTGACCCAAACGACTGCTGACAAAGTTGCTGCTCTACGAGCTGAACTCGACGTGAAGCCAGTTTACAAGCGAATTGATACCTGCGCCGCAGAGTTCGCTTCTCCAACGCCTTACATGTACTCCACCTACGAGACACCAACGCCAGGTCTGCCTTCCTGCGAAGCAAACCCGAGCGAGAAGCAAAAGGTTGTCATTCTGGGTGGTGGTCCAAACCGGATCGGTCAGGGCATCGAATTCGATTACTGCTGCTGTCATGCTGCGTTTGCGTTGAAAGATGCTGGCTTCGAGGCCATCATGATCAACTGTAACCCGGAAACAGTCTCAACAGACTACGACACCTCCGATCGCCTCTACTTCGAATCTCTCACCTCTGAAGACGTGCTGGAAATCCTCCGCGTTGAAAACTCCAAGGGCACACTGAAGGGGGTTATCGTTCAGTTCGGCGGCCAGACACCTCTTAAACTGGCACAAGCGCTCGTAGAAGCTGGAATTCCAATCCTCGGCACGTCACCAGACATGATTGACCTTGCTGAAGATCGTGACCGGTTCCAGCGTCTGCTGCACAGAATTGATCTGAAACAGCCAGAAAACGGCATCGCCTACTCTGTTGAACAGGGCCGCCTCATTGCCAACCAGCTTGGCCTGCCGCTCGTCGTTCGCCCGTCCTACGTGCTGGGTGGCCGTGCAATGCAGATCATTCGCGACGAGGAAGCACTCAACAACTACCTGCTCGGCACACTGCCAGAGCTGGTTCCACATGATGTGCGCGCCAAGTATCCGAACGATAAGACCGGTCAGATCAACACCCTGCTCGGTACTAACCCGCTTCTGTTTGACCGTTATCTCGACGGCGCAATCGAAGTGGATGTGGACGCTCTGTGTGATGGTGAAGACGTCTTTATCTGTGGCATCATGGAACACATCGAAGAAGCCGGCATCCATTCCGGCGACAGCGCATGTTCCCTGCCAGCCTACACGCTGGATGATGAAACACTTGCCAGACTGGAAGAGCAAGGCCGCAAACTCGCTCTGGAGCTCAACGTTGTTGGCCTCATGAACGTTCAGTTCGCAATCAAGGACGGAGAGATCTACGTTCTGGAAGTGAACCCGCGTGCATCAAGAACAGTACCGTTCGTAGCAAAAACCATTGGCGTGCCGATTGCGAAAATTGCAGCCCGCGTCATGGCAGGCGAGAAACTGTCAAACTTCGACCTCAAGCCGAAAAAGCTGGATCATGTCGCAGTGAAGGAAGCGGTCTTCCCGTTTGCTCGCTTCCCGGGCGTTGATACGGTTCTCGGTCCTGAGATGCGCTCTACTGGTGAAGTCATGGGTCTGGACACAGACTTCTCCTTCGCATTCGCCAAGTCACAGCTCGGCGGAGGCACCGTTATTCCGGCAGGTGGAACAGTCTTCATCTCATTGAAGGATGCAGATAAGCCGAAAATTCTTGAAGCAGCTAAAAAACTTGTAGCATCAGGGTTTTCCATTATATCCACCGAAGGCACGCAAAGATACTTGGAAAACCAAGGCATCCCGTGCGCAAAGGTCAATAAGGTGCTTGAAGGGCGTCCTCATATCGTTGATGCTATCAAGAACGGAGAAGTTCAGCTCGTCTTCAATACAACCGAAGGCGCACAAGCACTTTCCGACAGTCGGTCACTTCGTCAAGCTGCGCTGATGAACAAGGTTCCTTACTACACAACTGTGGCAGGAGCCGTAGCAGCAGCTCAAGGCATCGAAGCTTTCCGAGCGAAAACGCTTGAAGTAAGGTCCCTACAATCTTACTTCTGCTAGTATAGTTTAACAGGTCCGGGTTGAGGCTTCTCAGCCCGGTCAGTTTTTTAGTGTGATGGGCCACACCACCACAACGTAAGAAAGGTGTACGAGCCATGGAAAAGGTACCTATGACGCCGGAAGGTTATGTGATGCTCACAGAAGAGCTTAAGCATCGCACGACCGGAGAACGCCCGCGCATTATCGCAGCCATTTCCGAAGCACGTGCTCACGGTGATCTTTCAGAAAATGCGGAATACCACGCAGCGAAGGAACAGCAGAGCCTGAACGAAGGCCGGATCAACGAACTGGAAGCCCTTCTGGGACTTGCAGAAATCATCGATCTGACCAAACTCAGTGGCGATACTGTCAAATTCGGTGCAACCGTATCTCTCATTGACGAAGATACCGAGGAAGAAAAGAAGTACATGATCGTTGGTGATGTTGAAGCTGACGTAAAACGTGGACGCATTTCTATCTCCTCCCCAATTGCACGCGCACTCATCGGCAAGTCTGTTGGTGACAGCGTCGAAGTGACTGCTCCAGGTGGTGCACGCGGTTACGAGATTACTGAAGTCCAATTCGGTTAAGTAAATTGTAGAGCTGAATTCAGCATTTCAGGACTTCTCATGAACTGAGATAGTCCTTGCTGAATTTCAGAGCCTTATGATTTCAAGAAATGAAAGTGCCGCTCTGAGCGGCATTTTTTATGCAATCCACACGAGTTATCCACTAATTACAGAACAAATATTAGGTTCCTCGATAAGTTAACGGATTTACTTCAAAAATCTGAAAAAGCAGCCAAACGCTGCGACAATCTGGCACGGATCACTGCCTAAAAAGCTCATATCTCATCACAATCCGCGCTTACCAACACAATTATAGGTATATATTCGTTATTTTGCATGGATAAATCTACTTACTGTTAACCCTTGTAAATGCAAATGAACTCGACAAATTGACGGGAAATTTGCTGCCATGACCACCAATTCATTTTCAGGTCTGAAAAGCCAGCTCGGTTTTTTCAAAATCGATAGTCAGACCATACAAACACTTTCAGATCTCTGGCCCAGTGTTGAGGGCCACTTAACACAGATTTTGAGCGATTTTTACAACCACGTTCAGCGTGATCCGGAACTGAAGAAAAAGGTATCCGGCAAGGTTGATGGCTTGAAATCAGCTCAAGCAAGCCATTGGAAGATTCTGTTCACTGGCGGTTTTGATTCCACCTATATGGAGCGCGTTGACAAGATTGGCCGCGCCCACGTGTACACCGACCTTGAGCCGGATTGGTATATTGGTGGTTATACGTTTATTCTCGAAGAGCTGACCAAAGTGCTCTCCAGCAAGATGCGCTTTTCGCCGGGACGCTTGTCGCGCAGCCTGATCGCTCTTCAAAAAGCAGTTATGTTCGACATGGGCCAAGCGGTCTCCGCCTACCATCGTCACTACACAGAAGAGCGTGATGAGCGCACTCATCAGCTTGAAGATGCCATCAATGCTTTTGAGCGGACAATCACCAAGCGGATAGAGCAGACAGCGAAGGCTGGCAATCGCGTCGAAAACTCTGCACTCACCCTTCGCGAAACATCTGAGCAAAGCAAAATGGCTGCAGAAGCTGCGAACCAGTCTGCTGACTACACAGCCTCTGATGTCCACTCCGGCGCGGCGGCAGTTGAAGAAATGTCTGCAAACGTCGCCGAAATCGGTTCTCAAGTCACCCGCTCTGCAGAAACAGTACAGACCGTTTCCAAAGATGCGGAACGCACCAATGAAACCGTCCTCGGCTTGCAAACAGCAACCAATGAGATTGGCGCGGTAACTGAACTCATCAGCGCAATCGCGGAACAGACCAACCTTCTGGCCCTCAACGCAACCATTGAGGCAGCCCGTGCCGGTGATGCAGGCCGCGGCTTTGCCGTTGTGGCAAGCGAAGTGAAAGACCTTGCAAGCCAGACAGGTCAGGCAACCGACGAGATCGCCTCCAAAATCAGTGCTATTCAGAGCGAGACCAAGCGTTGCGTAGAAGAAATTTCTGCAATCTCTCAGAAGATTGAGGAAGTGAGTTCCACAGCAACGGCAATCGCTGATGCGGTGGATCAACAGGCCATCGCAACCAATGAAATCTCTTCGAGCATCCAGTCAGCTTCCCAGAACGCTAAGGGCGTGACAAGCGAACTAAGCAATATCCTTGCAACTGCTGAGGAATCCAAACGCGCCGTATCCACAGCAACATCCGCCGCAACAGAACTCAGCCATCAAAGCGAAGCGATATCAGAAGAAATCTCTCAGTTCTTCTCAAGCATCCGCTGCCTTTGATTGTTGCGACAACAACTCAAACATTCCAGAACGGCCTTCCTTGTGAAGGCCGTTTTTGTATTTGCAGCCCAGAACCACCGCTCACAAAGTCAACTGGCACACGTCCCCTCTGACACCAAGAAGAAAAACAAAAAAGGGAACGCAATGTCCATCAAGTTCAAACTCGTTGATGAAAGCGGTCTTCCCGGCACCACAGCACAGGTTTGGGTCGCAGGCTGGATCAACGGAGGATCACAGGAACACTTCAAGGTCTTGAAAGGAAACAAATTCACAAGGCCTAGCAAGACGGAGCCGCCAACCAGCGTTCCATTTCAAAAGCTCTCTGATGTGAGCAATGTAGTGTTAGAAGACAAAACCAACGGCGATGACCGCCTCCTGTTTGTTGTCTCCAAAGACAAGCCGCAGGACCTTACGGTCACAAGCAATAATCCAATCCAGTACACACAGTACCCTTACGCCAACATGCCCGGCATAGAAGCACCCGGTCCGTTTGACGTCTTTGAGTTTGGTCTGGATGCCCAGCTAAACCTCTCCGCAGTGAGCGGCTTTGGCCTCAACCTTCGCTTCGATGTCGAAGGCCCGGACGGCCCACAATATGGCATGCGCAAAGATGTGTCACGGGCTCAGATTGCCGAGGCCTTCATGAAGTTCATGAAGAACCAAGCAAAGACGAGCCCGGCAGCTGCCCACTTCCTTCCTCTGCTGTATTCCACGCCGCTCACAAAAGGCGGGTTCCAGCCACCACTGGTAGACAATCAGTTCTTCGCCATCTGTGACCCAAACGACTGGCTCGCTTCAAAATCCGGCAATTATCAAAAAACAACGGATGATCCCCTGGCAACCTATTGGGATGAAACTCTCGACCGCTTCTTCTCACCGGGAAACGTCTTGAGTATCAATCTTGGCTCAAAAGCAGCCCCTCGTTTGTACGAAGGAAGTTGCACCACACAGACACGCTCAGGCTTAGGCTCCAGCAGGCATACCCAAGCATATACGCTGACAGGCCCAGCTGGCACCTTCCACTTCTACAAGCCGGAAACCGGTCTGAAAAGCAGCCAGTACGTCTTCCAGCAGTCCTTTGGTGTCGGCTTAACCCCAGCAGGGGCTGCAGGCGATGCAGGCCTGCTTCAGGACTGCATCTGGGAAGCACTGTGCCGCGGTGTAGCACTGGACGGCGTATTGACCACCGAAACGGCAAAAAGCGCACAGACAGCCTTTAGCACCTCAAAATGGAACGATTGGAGCAAGTGGTACGAGGCAGGAAATACATGCCACTATTACTCAAAGTTCCTGCATTACAGCGACAGTGATGGAAACGACTCACGCCTTTCCGGCAAACCATCCCTCATGCTCAATCAGGCTGCCTACGGTTTCAGCATGGATGAAAACCCGGTTGGCCCCTATGACGGCCCCGAAGTCCCCTCCAAAACAAACGAGAACATAAAGTCAGGCGCAGTCACAATCACCGTTGGTAAGTGGACATAAGCCAGTTACCAGCACGCAATACTGCACATAAAAAAACGGCCTTCCTACGCGAAGGCCGTTTGCAAATTCTCCCAGATCGAAAGCCTAGAAATACTCAGGCTTATCAATCGGCACGTTCGGCTCATCCTTGATACGGCGGATGGTCAGTGCAGTGCGAACGTGATCCACATTCTTTGTGGAGGTCACATCGCGAATAATGAAGGTCTGGAAGGTTTCCAGATCTTTAGCCGTACAGCGCATGATGAAGTCAACTTCACCTGACACCATGTAGCTCTCCCGAACCAACGGCCATTCCTTGACTTGCGCTTCAAATGAGACGAGGTCATTCTCTGTTTGGTTATGCAATCCAACCATGACAAAGGCGGTGACTTCATATCCCAGTTGTTTCTCATCAAGTAGCGTGCGGTAGCCGCGAATGAGTCCTGCTTCTTCCAGGGCTCGAACCCTGCGCAAACATGGGGGCGCAGAAATTCCTACACGACGAGCCAGCTCCACATTGGTAATGCGGCCGTCTCCCTGCAGCTCCTTCAAAATTTGCCAGTCGATCGAATCCAGACGCGCTTTCAAGCTCGTCTCCTTTGCTTGTCCTATTGGATTAACAGTTAACCTGTTTTACAACACTGCCTAAAACACGAAGTTAGGCGAAATGCTAGTTTATTGCTTATTTGCGACAGACTATATCAACAAATAGCATTTTGCAGACACTTCCCGAAAGCTGGGGGAACAATATGTCGCAAAACCTGTGGGTTTTAACAGATGGCAAGATCGGAGATGTAGCACAATGCATCGGTATAGCCGACGCGTTGGGACTGCCCTACGAAATTCGATTAGTTGCCCCCCGCAAGCTTTTTACCTACGCAATGCCTTGGGGACCAATCGATCCCAAAGATGCACCACACAAGCCAGAAAGCCCGCTTGCACCCCCTTATCCCGCGATCGCGATCGCATCCGGGCGCAGAGCGGTGCCCTACTTACGCGCACTAAAGCGGCTTTCCAAGGGCCAGACCTTTACTGTTTTCCTCAAGGACCCAAAGATCAACAGCAAATTTGCTGATTTTGTCTGGGCCCCGGAACATGACGGAATTTCTGGGAAAAACATAGTAACAACACTTACGTCACCTCACCGTTTTTCGGCACAAAAACTGCAGGACGCACGCGACAACCCGCTTGAGGCAATCGCAGCGCTATCAAAGCCAAAAGCAGCTGTCCTAATTGGCGGTAATTCCCAGCATCACACCTTTACTCCCGACAATATCAACACGCTTCTCGCCGCACTTAAAAACCTGTCACAAACATATTCTCTCATGATCACCTGCTCCCGCCGCACTCCCAGAGAGCTGGCAACGCAGCTCCATGATCTGGGCAGATCAGAGGGTCATCTCTTCTGGAATGGCGAAGGTGAAAACCCCATCATCCAGTATCTGGCCAACGCAGAAATCACAGTGGTTACAACAGACTCCACCAACATGGTAGGAGAGGCCACAGCCACCGGAAAGCCTATTTACGGCTTCCGCCCGACAGGTGCTCACAAGAAGTTTGACAGGTTTTTATCAAGAATGGAGGATTTGGGAGTACTTCATCCCTTCCCCGGAGACATATTAGCACCTACTTATGAACCGATAGACGCAACACCGGATATTGCGGATGCCATATCCAAAGCGATTGAACAAAAGCAAACGAGCGGATAGAACCCCTCCCTAACACGGCACTGGTACTATCCAAGCGCGCACGAAATTTGAGGTTCTGAGGAAATGACTGTTAAGCACACCAAACTCCTGATCGTAGGCTCCGGTCCTGCAGGCTACACCGCCGCAATCTACGGCGCACGCGCCATGCTGGAACCGCTTCTGGTCACAGGTGTGCAGACTGGCGGTCAGTTGACCATCACCACAGACGTTGAAAACTATCCAGGCTTTGCAGATCCAATTCAGGGCCCTTGGCTGGTTGAAGAAATGCGCAAGCAGGCAGAAAACGTCGGCACCAAGATCGATTACGACACCATTCTGGAAGCTGACCTCTCCAAGCGCCCGTTTGAGCTGAAAGGCGACAGCGGCACCCTCTACACCGCAGATGCCCTCGTCATCGCAACCGGTGCACAGGCAAAATGGCTCGGTCTGCCTTCAGAGGAAAAGTATCAAGCTGGCGGCGTGTCCGCATGTGCAACCTGTGACGGTTTCTTCTACCGTGGTAAGGAAGTTGTTGTGGTTGGCGGCGGCAACACGGCTGTTGAAGAAGCCCTCTATCTCGCGAACCTGGCAGAAAAAGTCACGCTGGTTCATCGTCGTGATGCCCTGCGCTCCGAAAAGATCCTTCAGGAACGCCTCTTCAAAAACGAAAAGATCAACGTGGTCTGGGACAGTGAAGTGGATGAAATCCTCGGCACCGAAAACCCAGCTGTTGTGACTGGCATCCGCCTGAAAAACCGTAAGACCGGTGAAACCACAGAAATGTCCACACACGGCGTATTCATCGCTATTGGACACGCTCCGGCGGTTGACCTTGTCAAAGATCAGGTAAAGATGAAGGAATCCGGTTACATTTGGACCGAAGCTGATTCAACTCAGACATCCATTCCGGGTGTGTACGCAGCTGGCGACGTGACTGATGAACAGTACCGTCAGGCTGTGACCGCTGCAGGAATGGGCTGCATGGCTGCACTGGAAGCAGAACGCTACCTGGCAGCTTTGGAATCTGAAACCGAAGCAGCAGAATAAGAAACCGGGAAGATGGGGGGAAAGCAAATGCCAGGCCGTTCTTTGGATTGGGACAAGCTGCGAATTTTCCACGCAGCAGCACAGGCAGGAAGCTTTACCCACGCAGGCGAAGCTCTCAACATGAGCCAGTCGGCTGTCAGCCGTCAGGTCAGTGCACTTGAGGCAGAGCTGGGTGTCCCCCTCTTCCACCGTCATGCGCGTGGGCTGATTCCAACAGAACAAGGCGAGCTTCTTTACAGAACCGCCCGCGAAGTTCTGCTGAAACTGGAAACCGTTCAGTCCCGCCTGACAGACACCAAGGAAAAGCCAAGCGGCACGCTCCGTGTCACCACCACAGTGGGTCTTGGCTCAACTTGGCTCACCGCCCGTGTCAACGAGTTCGTGGACCTTTACCCGGACATGCGTCTGGAACTCATCTGCATGGATGATGAGCTGGATCTGGGCATGCGTGAAGCCGATGTCGCCATCCGCCTGCGCCAGCCAACACAGCCGGACCTCATCCAGCGCAAGCTGTTTACGGTGCACTTCCACGTCTACGCCTCACCGACCTATATTGAGCGCTTTGGCAGCCCAAGCACCATCGATGATCTGGACCACCACCGTCTGATCACCATCGGTGACAACATGGCCTCCTACCTGCGCGCGATGAACTGGCTTGCAACAGCCGGTTTGCCAAACGGCGAGCGCCGCGATGTCTCCTTGCGCGTGAACAACCTGTCTGGCATCAAAAAAGCCGTACAGACCGGCGTCGGCATCGCTATTCTGCCGGACTACATGGTTGAGCCGGGCGCAGGCATCAAACGCGTTATGTCTGTCACACAGGAAGAGCTGCCAAGCTTTGATACCTACTTCGTGTATCCATCTGAGCTGAAAAACACCGCTCGTGTAACTGCATTCAGAGACTTCCTCGTCTCCTATGCAGAACGTTGGACACACTAGGCTAGAACTCTGCAAAAGAGCTAAGTTGGCTTGATGAGCCAGCTCAGGAGTTTCAACCCCAAGTTTTGCACTGCAAAATAAATAATATTCCAGATCTCTTTTGAGGCCTCTCAGACCGTCTGCGAGGCCCTTTTCACGCCCTCTCATCCCGAAATGACAACATCTTACGCAGAGTTAGCTTTCTGATAGTTGTCAAATCCTGCAATGAAGTTCCGAGAGCTTTAAGCCCCCTTAAAAATGCATAGCTGCAATGCAAAAATTAAGGATTGCTGTTTCGGCGCTGCACTGCATATATACACCTGCTGTTGATCAGTTGTTGTCACACCTCTCCTCCCAGTGACATCAACATCCGATCAACTGTTCCCCTCTGGAAGGTGATTGCACCCATTAGGTGCTTTATCATTCATCACTTCGAAACCGGACCGCATGGTCCGGTTTTTTTTTGCCAAATGCCAAAGATGACCAAGGGTCTCCCTAAGTCTTTTAGTCAGCAAACCTCTCCAAGCACCTCGCAGCACACAAGGCCAGCAGCTCATCTGACGCGCTATAAAGCTGTTTTGAAAGGTCTTTTGCTGAGCAGTTACAGCCGCTGACAAACACGCATGACATGCTCAAAATCGCCCTGCCTAAAAACAGACCTAGGGTCGCTTACTTCTTGGGCACACTAAAAAATCAACTATCCCGGATACACGCAGAGACATGCGGATTCATCAGGCTATTGCGCAGCACCACCTTGGGAAAACCCATCAGATTCAAGGTATTCCCAACTCACATAAACTAGTAGTTTCTGCAATCCCTACTCAAATTAACTATATTTTTCCTAGGTAAATCTTCAAACAGTCAAATTTCACCACCTCTAATCAGCGAAATTACAAATCAGTTTGCATCCTTTACTTATCGAATCATACCTATTGGCAAATATCCGAGGTAATGGATGTGAATGACCTGAGAAAAGCATTTTACACTCTGGTTGCCTGCGCACTTTTCGCAATCTATGGCGAAATCTCCCACGCCATAAGCGAAGCTGACAGAGCGGAACGGCTCGGCAGTCAAATCACTTTGCACATTCCGGCAGAATAACAGCGGCACACTTTGATTCCTCTTTTAACGAGGACAAGCCGCTTTTCAGTTATCCACAACAACCGGCAGGTTATCCTTCCAGTTCAATCCTGCCTAATCCTACAGCTCTAAAAACCCATTGAGTGAATAGGCTAATTCGCCAAACCCAACACCACATCACAACGCGCACAAAAAAGCCCGAGTGGCTTTGTCGCTCATTCGCAACCAAACCACTCAGGCCTTTTAAAAGCTTATCAGCAAGCGTTTACCGATAAAGGTTCTGCCCTTCCAGATCCTTATAAAGGTGCGCCACCTGCTCCGCATAGCCATTGTAAAGCTGTGTTGGCACGCGCTCATCCGTACCCAGCAAACGCTCAGAAGCCTGCGACCAGCGAGCATGCGGCACTTCAGGGTTCACATTCGCCCAGAAACCGTACTCGCTCGGGCCAATCTTCTCCCAGAAGCTGACCGGACGTTGATCAGTAAAGGTGATCTTCACAATGGATTTGATGGACTTGAAGCCGTACTTCCATGGCATCACCAAGCGGATCGGCGCGCCATACTGCTTCTGCAACGGCTTGCCATAGATACCCGTCGCTACAAACGCCAGGTCGTTCATGGCCTCATCCATGGTCAAGCCTTCAACGTAAGGCCACGGATACCAGAACTGACGCTGGCCGCTGGCCACGTCGGAATCTTCAAAGGTCTCAAAGCGGATATACTTGGCACCATTCTGCGGACCAGCGTACTTCACCAGCTCGGATAGCTGGAAGCCAGTCCACGGCACAGCCATCGCCCACGCTTCAACACAGCGGTGACGATAAAGGCGTTCCTGCAAAGGCATCTTGCGCACCAGATCATCAAAATCGATGGTCTGCGGGTTATCAACCATACCATCAATGGTGATCGCCCACGGACGTGTCTTCAACGCCTGCGCAGCACCGGAAATGCGCTTGTGTGAGCCAAACTCGTAGAAGTTGTTGTAAACGGATGTCACACTCTCAGGCGTAATTGCCCGCTTCAGGGTGAAATCAGGGTTCCGCTCAGCTGGGTAGAGATCAAGGGTCGGGTCTTTGCCATCCTGTGCAAACACACTGCTCACCAGACCAGTACCACCAGCAGCCAGACCAAGGCCAACAGCGCCCAAGCCCTTCATAAACCTGCGCCGGTTGAAGAACACATCCTCAGGTGTCGCTTCTCTTTCCGGAATAATCCATTCAGGCCTATGAATAATGTTCATGCTGCCATCTCCAAGCAGGTAAGGGTTACGGTAATGTCTACCAATATTGGCCTATGACTTAGCGGCGAAACCCCTTAAACTTCAAGTAAACCCCCCGTGATCCTTTTCGTGATCACGGAAGGCGGGCACAGGACGAACTGTCAGACCATTCGGTTCAAAGCCGCCATCAACATCCAATCAGATTAGATTTCTTTAAATTCAGCAGGTTCAAGACACCCTTTCAAATACGCCTCCAGCTTATTCTGAAACGCGCAGCGTATGTCAGACAGGGCAAAGGAACGGCACCATGACAATCGGATTTATCGGCCTGGGCGCCATGGGCCTTGGAATGGCCCAGCGCATCAACAAAAATCATGCTCTGAAAGTTTACAACCGCTCTCCGGAAAAAGCCGCTGATCTAGTCGCGGAGGGAGCACAACAAGCCACATCTCTGCAAGACTTTGCAGACTGCAATATCGTTTGCTCAATGCTGTCAAATGATGCAGCTGTTGAGGCCGTCTATCTCGCCGGAGACACTCTGGCACTGCCACTGAGAGAAAACAGCATCTCCATCTCCCACAGCACCATCAGCCCACCAATGGTAGACCGCCTCACAGCCGCCCACGAGCACGCTAATGTCAGATTCTTATGTGTGCCAGTCCTTGGCCGTCCAGACAAAGCCGCGGAAGGGCAACTGGTCGCCGTCGCAGCAGGCGAACGCAGCACAATGGATGAAGCCCGCTCTGTTCTGGAAGCCATATCCATGCGGCAATTCTGGATGGGCCCAACACCGCGCCAAGCTGCAGTCACCAAACTGGGCATGAATTTCATGATAGCGGCAGCGGTGGAAGCTTTGGCCGAAAGCTTCACCCTGACAAGAAAGGCGGGCATAGATCCGGAGACCTTCCTCACACTAATAACAGAAACACTGTTCAGCGCTCCCGTCTATCAAGCCTACGCTCCACTCATCGCCCGCGAGCAAAACCCCTCTCCCGGCTTCAAAACCTCGTTGGGCCTGAAGGACGTCAACCTGGCGCAACAAACAGCTCAGGATCTCAAAGTACCGCTCCCCACAGCAGACGTCGTCGCCAACCAACTCCGCACTGCAATCGCAGCTGGATATGCAGACGAAGACTGGTCCATCCTCGCCCGCCTCATGGCCCAAACAGCATCCCTGCCACCGATCAAACCTTGATCTGAGGAGGAATGCAGTAGCCCTTAGCTAACACAAAAAACCCGGAGCATTGCCCCGGGTTCTTTTTCTGTCTCACTTTGGAGCGTATTCCCGAAAAGTGGTTCCGGTTTTCGGACAAGAATACGCGCGCAAGCTTTGGAGTATCAGGCTGGTGCTGTTGCACCCTCAATCACTTTGTCCGCAGCCTTGCCGGAAAGCTCGGCGAGGTGGTCAAAGTTACGAGAGAACGTCGCCACACCAGCTGTTGCAGAGCGAAGCTCTACAATAAGGTCGCTGAGTTCGCTCTCAGGGATCATGGCTTCCACTTCATCCCAGCCATCCCAGTTATCGCGGGCATCAAACCCAAGGATTTGTCCACGGCGACCGGAAACAATCGCATTGATACGAGCTGTGGTATCTGACGGACAGGCCACAACAACCTTATCAACGGGCTCAAGAAGAACTGGCTTACATTCCTTCAAGCCATCTTTCATGGCCAGAATGCCTGCCATGCGGAAAGCCTGATCGGAGCTGTCAACGGAGTGATAGGAGCCATCCTTCAGCGTCACTGCCACATCCACGACTGGGAAGCCTAGAGGCCCTTTTTCAAGAGCTTCTTTCACGCCATCCCCGACAGATGGAATGTACTGCTTAGGCACCACACCACCAGTAATCGTGTCGTTGAAGCTGTGCCCTTCACCACGTGGCATAGGCTGGATAGCCAGCACCACATCGCCAAACTGACCGTGGCCACCACTTTGCTTTTTATGGCGTCCGCGCAGTTCAGTCGTACCGCGAATGGTTTCCTTATATGGAATACGAGGTTCAAAGCTCTTCACAGACAACCCATAGCGCCCGGTCAGTTTTTCAAGAGCAACACGCAGATGCATTTCGCCCTGCCCCTCCAGTACGGTCTCGCCCGTGCTCTGGACCTGGGTAATGCTCAGGGATGGGTCTTCATCCACCAACTTGGAAAGCGCAGTAGAGAGTCTGACTTCATCCTTCCGTTCTGTCGCCGTAATCCCCTTGGAAAGAACTGCATCCGGAGTATCAACGACAAACAGACTTTGCGAAGGCTTGGCACCAACACCAAGGGTCATGCCGGTTTCAATGTTATCCAGCTTGCCAAGAGCCACCAGATCACCAGCAACAGCCTCTGTAATCTTCTTTGGCTGCAAACCCTGCATCTGGAACAGACCAGATGGCCGATACTCTTCCCCATGTCTGTCGTAAAGAAGCGCACCTTCCTTCACAGCCCCACCAAACAGACGGGCAACAGAGAGCTTGCCGCCATGTGAAGTGTGGTAGGTTTTCAGCACCTGAAGAATGGCATCATCTTCCTTGAGCCCCAGACGCTTGCGGGTTTCAACGATACCTGGTGCATCATGGCGCAAAGCCTTCAGCAAGCGGCGGATGCCATTGCCTTTGATCGCGCTGCCAATGAACACAGGGCAGATTTCACCGCGCTGCATTTCCTGCACAAGATCATCAAAAATGACCTCACTCTCAGGAGCTTCGTCTTCTAAAAGTTGCTCCATGAGAACGTCATCGTGATCTGCCAGCATTTCCATCATGGCATAGCGCGCTTCCACCTCACGGGCGCGCTCATCATCTGGAATCTCGATGGTCTTACTTGGCTTGCCTTCCTGGTAGACAAAGGCCCGCTCCAGCGCCAGATCAATAAAGCCTGTCGCAGTGCCGTCCTCCCAGATCGGGATCTGGCGCAACACCATTGGAAGGCTCGAAGCTGGCTGCAATGCCTGAAGCATCGCGCGCACACTACCTGTTGCCTTGTCTATTTTGTTCAGGAAGAGAACATGCGGGATGTTCCGCTGTTCGAGTGATTTGAGAATGAGTTGAAGAGCTGCTGTCTTCTTTTCATCTGGCTCAGCAACCACAACGGCAATATCTACGCCGTTTAAGACACTGTTGCCTTCGTGAAGAAATTCTACGGATCCGGGGCAGTCGATAAATGTGAAGTGATCGCCCTTATAGGTGCAGGTGGCAATGTTCGCCTCAACGCTCATGCTGTGATCACGCGCTTCGTCACTGCTGTCACCCAGCGAGCTTTTCGCGTCAACACTTCCCTGTCGCCCAATAGCCCCCGTTCGTGCGAGAAGAGCTTCCAGCAGTGTGGTCTTGCCACTTGCGAAAGGTCCAATTATGGCAACCGAACGAGGGCTGCGAACCCTGCCTCCGGCAACTCCGACATGCTTGTCTCCCATGATCCATACTCCCTGTTTGGGTTTGGGAAGCAGACACGGGCGTTTGCGCCATGGCGGCGCAAAATCACACGCGCCTTCCAGAGTATTATAAGACTCTGGATAAGTATCGTCACTCGGAAACACAGTGATATGCAAGCGCCAAAACAACAGCGGACTGAAGCGTGACAGTCCGCCGCACAATATGAACCGGCGCTATTTATAAAGATCAAAGGGTTAGGATTCACAATCCCCCTAAGAATTAAAGGATCACTGCTTGGTCAGCCGCAGCCCTGTGACACCAGCTGTGATGTTCGCTCCGGTCTGTCCTTGCAAGCTTAAAGGCTGCAAAGCGATAGAGCGATTCAGACCACCCAGCAGGACATTCGCCTGCACGCCAGCACCCAGCGTGACACCGGCAGACACACCGCCGTAATTCCCGGCAAGAGAACCCGGCTTCAAGTTAGCCTTCGGCGCAACAACACCCCAAACCAACGTTCCGGATGTGACGGGTCCGATGTCGATACCATAGCTGTTGATGGTGCCGGTATATCCTTCGATACGCTTTCCGCTCGGCGATTTGAAAACACAGGACAGTTCATGAGAGGAGCCAACAATGAAGTTGGTCCCGGCAACCAGATCACAGGTCAAAGATCCAACTTCAACACCAGGGCGATCCTTTTGGGGTTCTGCAGGAGGAGGTGCAGGCGTGTCTGCAGAATAGGCGGAAGTGCTGAGACCAAGAGCGGCAACAGCAGCAAAAGCAAGGCATTTCTTCATTATTGTTCTCCAGTGCTCAGGCTCTACGACCTTTTCACAATGGGAAACCAAAGCGTACGGACTGTCAAAGCCTTGCTACGATCACAGTGAATGCTCCGCTTAGTTCCAGCGTTATTTTTACCTAGTGATATGCGTTAGAAATTGTGATTAGGATTTTCACCATAAACGCATCACAGACCAACCTGCCCTATCCGTCACCTCACCGGGTTAACCCTAAGCATCCCTTAAGCCGCTCAAAGTCATCTAAGAGAAGTCCTGCATGCAGAAGGACTTACGGAAAAATTATCGATAAACCCTACATTCTCAGAAGGTTTCATAAAGCTGTATACCAATTATTAACCATAGATATTAAGCCTAACGATTTGACCCATTTTGGGACACTTTAGAACAATGTTTTAAATAAAACACGAGAGTCTCCACTCAGAAATTGAGTACGGAGAATCAGCAATGCGCTCAAATTTGAAGACACTTTTGTTTGGCGTAACCGGTGCAATAGCCATTGCAACTCTTCCAGCGATCGCGCAGGCAAATCCCATCAATGCCCGCATTACAACTGCTTTCGGGGCTCTCGAAGGCAAGATGCTGGGCCTGTTGTCAGGAACAGCTGCTTTCGGGCAGGGTCCAGGCTTTGCATCACAATTTGATGCGACCGCAGGCGGGACCAAGGATTATGGCTTTTATGCTGGCACAGGCCGCATGGGCTTCCGCACGCAGGACTACAACTACTTCGGTGTTGTTGGCTCTGCAGCGCAAATCAACGGTGGAGCCGGTTCCTTCGGCTACGTAGGTGCAGAAGCACAGGTTCACTTTGAAAACCTGTCTGTTGACGGCCTCATCGGCGTTCAGATGATCGACGATACGGGCTCTGTCATGGGTGGTGCAACCGCATCTTACTATGCCAGCGAAAATGCACGCTTTTACGCGGGTTACCGCTATCTGCGCGACAGCCATATCTACGCAATGGGTATGGAGTTCAAGCCAGGGACTGAAACCGCCAACGGCATGACAATGTTCGCAGACCTGCGCTCTGAGAAGCTCGAAAACGCTTCTATCATGGCAGGCGTCCGTTTTTCCTTCGCCGATGCACAGACATTGGTTGAGGAAAGCCGCGGCACATTCGTCAACAACAGTTACATTCTGGATGCTCTCCTCCCGGACTAAGCATCCAAAAGCGTATCCCCGAAAAGTGGATTCCGGTTTTCGGATAAGGATACGCACAAACAAAACACCAAAGTTTTTTTGGTGCCCTGAAACACCTAAAACAAAAAAGGCGCTGCGTGATGCAGCGCCTTTTTTGTATTGAAAGCTGAACGCCAAAGAGGTCTCCGGCGTTCTCTTTCCAAATAAGCTTACTTCAGATTTCCGCAGAAGCGCTGAATACGAGTACAAGCCTCAGTCAAAGCTTCAGTGGAAGTCGCGTAGGAAACGCGGAAGTTTGGACCCAGACCGAACGCGGAACCCGGAACAACAGCAACACCTTCAGTTTCCAGAAGCTCACCTGCAAAGTCCAGATCAGTCTCGATCACCTTGCCAGATGGCGCAGTTTTGCCAATGGTGCCAGCGCAAGATGGGAACACGTAAAACGCACCCTCTGGAACCGGACACTCAAGACCAGAAGACTGGTTCAACATAGACACAACCAGATCACGACGATCCTGGAAAACCTTGTTGTTGACTGGAATGAAGTCTTGCGTCCCATTCAGCGCTTCAACCGCAGCTGCCTGAGAAATGGAGCATGGGTTGGAAGTGGACTGGGACTGAACCTTCGCCATCGCCTTGATCAGATCAGCAGGACCACCCGCATAACCAATACGCCAGCCGGTCATGGAATACGCTTTGGAAACGCCATTCACGGTCAAAGTGCGATCATAAAGCTGAGGCTCGATCTGCGCAGGTGTGGTGAACTCAAAGTCATCATAGACAAGGTGCTCATACATGTCGTCAGACATGATCCAGACATGCGGATGCTTCAGCAGAACGTCGGTCAGAGCTTTCAGCTCATCGCGCGTGTAGCCAGCACCAGACGGATTGGATGGTGAGTTGAAGATCAACCACTTGGTTTTAGGCGCAATCGCCGCTTCCAGCGCTTCAGGCGTGATCTTGAAGGTCTTCTGATCCGCTTCAACAACCACAGGCTCACCACCAGCCAGCAGCACCATGTCAGGGTAAGACACCCAGTATGGTGTTGGGATGAGAACTTCATCGCCTGGATTGATGGTTGCGATCAATGCATTGTAGAGCACCTGCTTGCCGCCGGTTCCGACAGTAATCTGGTTTGGCTCATACTTCAGGCCATTGTCACGCAGGAACTTGGCGCTGATTGCCTGTTTCAGCTCAGGAGTGCCATCAACCGCTGTGTATTTTGTTTTGCCTTCATTAATAGCTGTAATTGCAGCAGCTTTAATGTTGTCTGGCGTATCAAAATCTGGTTCACCAGCACCAAGGCCGATAACGTCGCGGCCTGCGGCTTTCAGTTCGCGTGCCTTCGTGGTCACTGCAATCGTTGCAGATGGTTTCACACGAGACAGCGAGTCAGCGATAAAGCCCATAATGCCCTCCAATAGAAGCGGGTACGTTCTTCGCAAAATAAGTGCGGGCAGACCCTAAGGCGCAGACCAAAGCTTGGCAAGCGCAAACACGCCAGTTTTTCTGCTCAAATTTCGCCAAAGACTGCAGATTTTTTTAAATATTACTCCCCAGATATAATCAGGGGTTCTGTGACGCTGCGTCTCTTGTATTTCCGGAGGAACAAAGCTAAGCAGCCTCTCAAGCCAAAGACCTGAAGATTTAGCTGGTCCCATCAGAAATGAGAGCCTGAATTCCGTGAAAAGCCTGCTGCGAAAACTACTCGAAAACCAGTTCATTCGCTTCGGAATGGTTGGCGGCTCCGGTCTTGTGGTCGATCTGGTAGCCCTCGCCTTTTTCTGGCAAGTGGTCGGCCTTGATCCCCTCATTGCGCGAATCCTTTCCATCTGGATTGCCATGACCAACAATTGGTTCTGGAATCGCATCTTCACCTTCCGCTCTGAAGGCAATCCGTTTGGGGAGTATGTGAGATTCGTTCTGGTCAACAGCGTGGGGGCGGTCATCAACTACAGCACCTATGGCGCGCTGATCACCCTGACCGACGGCTTCTCCACCTATCTGGCCGTTATCCTCGCCACACTGGTGTCCATGACCTTCAACTTCGTGCTTTCAAAAATCTACGCATTCAAAATCTAAGCGCAGGTATTTCAGGAAAAAGGGGCTCTTTTTTGGATGTGCCGACAGGGTAAGAAACACCCCTGCCAGCACAAAGCACTCAGGTCCGCCAGCACCTAGAAACTCTGGGAGATTTGATTGTATTTTCGCCCTTACATCAAATGCTACTCGTAGGTGCAGCGCACAAACAACCCCTACCCCTGCGGTATATACTGTTTTTTTTAACCATAACGATATCCAGTATTCCGCCCGGTAGAACTACATAGGATAAGTTGCGGTCACGCGCTAACCTCCATTTAACCAATTCCCTTTTCTTTTCTGCCGCTTAAATCGCCTATTACTCTCAGCAGCGCCATACTGTCACTCAGCGCGATTGGACTGCAGGCAGCTGTTCCATAAGTTCCACTTGCAGAATAATTCCGAACAGGAGTAACGTTCTGTTACAGCAATAAGCGGGGACGAACGATGGCCGTAGAACTAGCACTATCTGCAGAAACTGTTCGCTTGATCGTACAAAAAGCGCGCGCTGTTTCCGTAAGCCTGCCAGACACTTACGAGGACGGGCACGAAGGTGACCTCTCCTTCGATACGGAAAAGCTGGAAAACGTTCACCACCATGACGGACTTGCAGAAGAAGAGCATGACGACTTTTCTGAGTCTGAACTGAGAGAGATCATCGACGACCTCAACATCGACGAAGCGACAGAACTGGTCGCCATCGCATGGATTGGTCGCGGTGATTATGACCAGAACGACCTGGACATTGCCTTCTCTGAAGCACGCGAACGATCCACGTCTCCGGTCTCAACATACCTTTTGGGCCTCCCCCTCTTGCCTGATTATCTCGAGGCTGGTCTCGAAGCTCTGAATCTATAAGAAAATATGGGCAATAGCAGTTTTGCAATTGAGCGATCTGCTTAAGCTCAACCTGTGGTATCTCGAACACACCAAAATCCAGTAATATATACTTTCTGTATTCGATGTAATCCGCGTCTATTGGCCCCTACTCAGGAAAACAACTGACCAGGGCCGCAGGGGAGCACAATGAGAACCTCGCCAGTTGACTACCATCGTAAAGAGCACGTCAGCCACGCCCAATCACCATGGCCTGTTGCGGCAACAGTCATCGCCGCTTTCGTTGGCATAATGATCATGGTCTTGTTTGTCTTTTAGAGCGTAATCCTAAAAGACAAATGCCAGCACACGCAGCACGAGTGAAAACAAACGCTACGTTTCTGACACCGTCAAGAAGCTCAAAATCGCCTTGAGAGAAATTCAACGGAAGCGCTGACAGACCGCTTGCAGCACCTATTCGCTTGCAGTACAGCTGCGGGATGACTAGGGCATCTGCAAACATACTTCTTCTCATGGCCGGCCTCATCTGGGGCATGGCCTTTGTCGCGCAATCAACTGCAATGGAAAGTCTTGGACCCCTGCAGTTTTCTGGCCTGCGATTTCTCCTCGCCACCTTGGTGATCTTGCCGTTCGCGCTACGCGAACGCCGCGTTCACAACACCAAAAAACTTGGCAAGGCCCACCTTCCTGCGCTGTTGATGGTTTGTGTTGCCTTCACTCTGGGCACTGTCCTGCAACAGTATGGCATCGTGATAACATCCGTCACCAACGCCGGTTTTCTAACCGCGATCTATGTTGTGCTGACGCCAATCCTTGTCACTCTGTTCTTTAAAGGAAGGCCAAACTTCCTCGTGTGGCCTGCAAGCTTGTTCACCCTGCTCGGCATTTACCTGCTCGGCGGTGGTTTGACAGCTTTGAACGGCGGCGACTTGCTCATGCTCTTGTGCGCAGTTTTCTGGGCTTTGCAAGTGATCTTCGTTGGACGCCTCGCAACCTCCTCTGGCCGCCCGATCACGATTGCCGTCATCCAGTTCGCCTTCCTCGGTGTGGTGTGTGTGGTAGCCTCACTCTTCTTCGAAACCTACTCCGTGCAAGCCCTTCAGGATGCGTGGTTCGAGATCTTCTTCGCAGGCGCATTGTCCGGAGGCGTGGCCTTCACCTTCCAGGCATTTGGCCAACAATGGACCACACCGTCCGATGCAGCCATCATGCTGTCTTCAGAAGCCCTCTTCGCCGCTCTGGCTGCAGCCGTCATTCTGGGCGAACGCATCGCACCAATCGGACTGGTCGGCTGCGCCCTCATCTTCAGCGGTATCCTGCTTGTTGAAGTCGGACCTCACTACCTCAAATCCCGAAGAAGCATGGCACAGGCCGAATAGAGCTTTAAAAAGCATCAGCACAAAACACAAAAGGCAGCCAACCGGCTGCCTTTATTCTATCTAACTTCCGCACAAGCTCTACACGCTCACTTGCCTTCAAGCCGATCCAAAATCTGGGAGATCTTGGTACCCATCCGGCCACCCGGCACCACAGAACGAGCCCCCTCCAAGTCCTCGGCACTGTCTTCACCAACCTTGATGATCATCGCCATTCCAAAACGGCCATGAATACCGCAGGTCACACCATAAATTCCCGGTGTATCAAAGGTAACATTCCGATCAGGAGACATCTTGCTGAACTTGAATTTCGGCCCGCCATCCGGCGTCAGCTTCTTGATCGAAATAACCGTGTGGTTTCCATCAAAATTATCAAACTTCACAGTAGCGCCCAACGGCACCTCAAGCAGATCAGGCTCAAAGCGGAACATATGAGAAGGTGTGTTCGCACTGGCATCAGTCACCTGATTAACGGAATACGTCTTGCCCTCCCCAGCAAGAGCACCACCCGCCATCAATACACTCACAAGAAGGGTTGAGAGAATTCTTTTCATCGAGAAACGTCCACCTGCAATTCGGAATTATTATCAACAATGCGTCCGTAAATGGCAGTCTGCATTGATCTAACGCAGCCTCCTAAGCAAAAAATATCTATGGCTTATGCTCTTTCCTTAAGCAGCCTTCAGCAATCGACATCCGGTTGTGGTTTGTGCACCATTCAGAGATTGGACAGGGTCAGAAGCACCTGCAATACTTTCGCTTAGCTCTCTTCTACCGTTTTTCAAGGCCACCTATTCCAAGGCCTGATCTGCTTTTTTCTGTAATAAATTTAAGGCTTCTGACCATGCAGCTTAAGGAACGAACTCGCCTCATCCCCCGCAAGACATTCTTCGATCCCATTGAGCGTCGCCTGGTTAAAATCAGCCCCTGTGGTCAATGGATCGCATTTCATGCCCCCATCAACGGCGTACACAATCTCTGGCTCGCTTGCATCGAAGACCCGCAGACAGCCCGCCCTCTCACAAGCTTCACAGATCGCCATCTTGGTCTCACGCTCGAGTGGGCGTTTGATGGCCATCACATTCTGTTTTCTCGGGATCAGTCAGGCGATGAGAACTTCTGTATCATGAGCGTCTCTATTCATGGTGGCGATCCCGTTTACTTGACGCCAAAGGTCGGAGCAAAAGCCTACCTTCAGGAAATATCGAGAAAACACCCCAATGAAATTTTGGTGGCTCATAATGTAAGGACAAAAAAGCATTTCGACCTTTACAGGGTTTCTCTTTGCACTGGAGCCAGCCAGCTCATTATGCAAAACGATAGGTTTGCAGGATTCTTCACGGACAGCAACTTCAACGTTCGCCTCGCCCGCCGCTACACCGATAACGGTGAGGTTGAATATCTTCATAGACCGGACGGCAAAGACTGGCAGCGCTACACTCTCATTCCTTTTGAAGATAGTTTGACCACCAGACCCGTTGAGTTCAGCGAAGATGGACAAACCCTGTTCTGGATCGACAGCCGCGGGCGAGACAAAGCCGCTGCACTAGCAGAAAATACACAAACACGAGCCATTGCCGTTCTGGCACAAGACTCGCAGGCAGACATCAGCAATCTGTTGCTCGCCCCGCACACACAGCGCCCTTTAGCAGCTAAGGCTACATTTACCCGTACCAATTGGAAGGGAATAGACCCACAGTTTGAATCCGTTCTCTCTGCTTTCAAAGAGCTGTTCGCTGGAGACATAGAAATCAGCAGCCTTTCAGAAAATGCTGATAAACTCATTATTGCTCATGTGCAGGACAACCAGCCCGTTGAGTTCTACTGCTATGACACATCAACCGGAAAAAGCACCTTCCTGTTTGTCACTCAACCCAAATTACAAGACTTACCGCTGGTCAGAATGTCACCCGCAATCGTCAAAACTAGAGATGGGCTAGACCTTGTCTGCTACCTGTCACGTTCAGTCAAAGCAGAAGAGCCCCATCCCATGGTACTGTTGGTCCATGGAGGCCCTTGGATGAGAGATTCATGGGGTATTCACCCAACACACCAATGGTTGTCAAACCGAGGCTATGCCGTTCTATCCGTCAATTTCAGAGGCTCCACCGGCTTTGGAAAGTCATTCATAAATGCCTCAAAAAATGAGTGGGGAGGTAAGATGCAAACCGACCTACTCGATGCTGTTGACTGGGCCATCGGAGAAGGAACAGCCGATCCCAACCGCATCGCCATCATGGGTGGTAGCTATGGCGGTTTTGCAGCACTCACTGGCCTGACTCAAACCCCGAAGAAGTTTGCCTGTGCAATTGATCTGGTTGGAATATCAAACCTGCTCAGTTTTCTGGACACCATCCCTGAATACTGGAAAACGTGGAAGTCCCTCTACAGAACACGTCTTGGCGACTACACAACTGAAGAAGGCCGCGCTTTCCTGAAGGAACGCTCACCTCTCACCCATGTCGGGAAGATCGAAAAACCGTTGCTGATCGTTCAGGGTGGCAAAGACGTACGCGTCAAGCCACCAGAGTCAGAGCAAATTGTCTCCGCCATGCAAGACCACGGCATCCCAGTCACCTACGGCCTTTTCCCGGACGAAGGCCACGGCATTCAGAAAATGCACAACCGTCGGGCCTATCATGCCATGGTAGAACTGTTTCTCGCCAAACATCTGGGCGGCCAGCAGGAGGCAGTCGGAACCGACCTGGAAGGCTCATCCCTCCAGATCCTCGCAGGTCGTGATCTCATCGACGGCCTGTAACCACCGCTCATAATCCGCTACTTCAGCGCCTCAGCGACAGCACCGGTAAGACTGGTGGCGACTGGGGCGCCTGTGGTGACGAGGCGGTCGTGGGAGTACATGCCGGTTGAAACCAAAACGGCAGAAGCTCCAAGACCGTTGGCCGCATCAAAATCATCAATGCTGTCACCAATCACGCAGACGCTGGCAGGTTCCACACCCAGCTCATCGAAATGCGCTTTGAGTGCATCGATTTTGAAATGCTTCTTCAAATCCCGCGCGCCATCAACGCGGGTAAAATGCTCGTAGATACCATTGTGCCGAACAAGTGAGACCAACTCCTCATGGGGAGCCATGGACAAGATTGACTGGCTCTTACCAGCCCCGCTTATGGTCTCCAGAGCATGAAACGCATCAGGTGCCAGTGGCAAATCATACATCGCAGGCTCGTAGACTTTGCTGAAATCACTGTAGAAGGTGGCAAGCTCGCTTTCAGTAGCAGCACGCCCCATCAGCGACTTGATGTAATCCGCAAAAGGACGGGTATGATGCTGGCGAACATCCTCAAACGTCACACCGCTCAATCCAGCCTTTGCAAAATAGTCGATGCCATATTGCGCAGTGATTTCGAAATCATCCAGTAGGGTACCGTTCCAGTCCCAAACAATGTGCTTTGTCATTAAGCCCAACCAGTTAGCCAACATGCAGAGAGAACATTCCTCACACATGTGGTGCAAACACACGCCTCTGTCAACGCTGCCTCATATAGCAAAGCCTGCCCTACAGCGTA
>NZ_LMCJ01000024.1:17408-30535 GCF_001623085.1 Pseudovibrio sp. W74 | reverse complement strand
CCGAAAAGTGGAAACCGGTTTTCGGATAAAGATACGCAAAAACAAAGGCTAAAGCAGTGCAGGTGTTTCAACTTAAATGCGAACTGTTTTAGTTCTTCTTTCGATGGGTCCGCGTGCCCGGTCGCCCGCCTGAGCTGCGACCCGAGGAGGTCCGGCGCGGTTTCTTCTCGCCGGTTGCACCAGCTGGTGTCGGCAGGTCTGTTCCCGGCCCCATCTCACCCAGCCGTGGCTTATGCACCTTGCTGCCAGCATCAGCTTTATCCGCCTCTGCCTTGGGCAGGTTGCCAGCGGCACCATATTTCTTCTTCCCACCAAACCCACCGGTTTGCTGCGCAACAGAAGTTTGTCGTGCCATGGGGTCATCGGCAATTGCAAGCTCGGTCTCTTGCAGGCGTTTGATCTCATCACGCAACCGCGCCGCGATCTCAAAATCAAGATCAGCTGCAGCTTCGCGCATTTTCTTCTCAAGGTCCTCAATATGGCCTTTGAGGTTGTGACCAATGGTGGCCCCTTCCTCGGCAAAGCCAGCATCGACAGAAACATGATCCTGCTCGTAAACGCTCTCCATGATATCGCCGATAGAGCGCTTCACGCTCTCCGGCGTAATGCCATGCTCTTCGTTGTATTCTTCCTGCTTCGCCCGGCGACGGTTGGTCTCTGCAATAGCCCGCTCCATAGAGCCAGTCATTCTGTCAGCGTAAAGAATGACCTTACCATCCACATTACGCGCAGCACGACCAATGGTCTGGATCAACGAAGTTTCAGAACGCAGGAACCCTTCCTTATCAGCATCCAGAATAGCCACCAAAGCACACTCAGGAATGTCCAGCCCCTCACGCAACAGGTTGATCCCGATCAGTACATCAAACGCTCCAAGGCGCAAATCACGCAGGATTTCAATCCGCTCCAGCGTATCAATATCAGAGTGCATGTACCGCACCCGCACACCATTTTCGTGCAGATACTCGGTCAGATCCTCTGCCATGCGCTTGGTCAGCGTTGTCACCAGCGTACGGAAGCCCTTCGCCGCCTTCTCCCGCACTTCGCCTAGTAGATCATCCACCTGCGTCTTGGCAGGCCGGATCTCGATATCAGGATCAGTCAGACCAGTCGGGCGGATAACCTGCTCCGCAAACACGCCGCCGCTCTCATCCATCTCCCAGTTGCCCGGCGTGGCTGAAACCGCAACGGTCTGTGGCCGCATCGCGTCCCACTCTTCAAACCGTAAAGGCCGGTTGTCCATACAGGACGGCAAGCGGAAGCCATACTCCGCCAGTGTCGCCTTACGCCTGAAGTCACCTCGGTACATCGCGCCAATCTGCGGCACAGTCACATGGCTCTCATCAATAAACACAAGCGCATTGTCAGGCAGGTATTCAAACAGCGTTGGCGGCGGCTCACCTGGTGCACGGCCAGTCAGATATCGGGAGTAGTTCTCAATGCCCGCACAGGCACCTGTTGCTTCCATCATCTCCAGATCAAACGTACAGCGCTGATCCAGCCGCTGCGCTTCCAGCAAACGGCCATGGTCATTCAGCTCCTGAAGGCGTTGCTTGAGTTCTGCCTTGATAGACTTGGTGGCTTGGTTCAGCGTCGGCTTCGGCGTCACATAGTGTGAATTCGCGTAGATCTTCACCAGTTGAAGCTCACCGGACTTTTTGCCCGTCAGCGGATCAAACTCGGTGATGCTTTCAATCTCATCGCCCCAAAGGGAAATACGCCATGCCCGGTCCTCATAGTGCGCCGGGAACACTTCAATCGTATCCCCCCGCACGCGGAACGTCCCACGCTGGAAAGCTGCATCATTGCGCTTATATTGCAGCGCCACCAGATCGGCGAGCAGCTGGCGTTGCTCAACCTTCTCACCAACCTCCAGCTGGAAGGTCATGGCCGTATAAGTCTCAACCGATCCAATACCGTAGATACAGGAGACCGACGCCACGATGATCACATCATCACGTTCCAGCAGCGAGCGGGTTGCGGAGTGGCGCATCCGGTCAATCTGCTCGTTGACGGAGCTTTCTTTCTCAATGAACGTATCCGTCCGCGCCACATAAGCTTCGGGCTGATAGTAGTCATAGTAGGAAACGAAATACTCAACCGCATTGTTCGGGAAGAAGCTTTTGAACTCGCCATAAAGCTGCGCCGCAAGCGTCTTATTCGGTGCAAGGATCAACGCCGGACGCTGTGTCTGCGCAATCAGCTGCGCCATGGTGAAGGTCTTACCAGACCCGGTAACACCCAGCAGAACCTGCGTATTATCTCCATCCGCGAGACCGGCCTTCAAATCCGCAATCGCAGTCGGCTGGTCCCCTTTAGGCTCAAATTCGGATTCCAGCACAATCGGAACCCCGCCCTCGGACTTTGACGGACGCTCCGGCCGGTGCGGAACCCAGGCATCCTCTCCAGACTCATCAGAACGCCCCTGCTCAATCAGCCGTGCCAGCGCCTGAACAGTCGCTGTTGCTCCGGTGATCGTATCTTCCTTGGCCTTCTTCTTCTTTTTCTTCGTCTCTTTGACGTGACTATCAAGAAGCTTCTCAGCATCTTCCAGTGAAATATCTAACCCCGCGACCGGGTTCAAACCACCCTTGGCCCGCTCACGCGGATCACTCGTGGCCCCCATGGAAGTGCCCCGCGCAGACTTGGCAGGTGCCTTCTTCGCCTTGGCAGCAGGCTTTTTCGCAGCTGGCTTCGCTGCAGCTTTCTTCTTCGGGGCAACCTTTTCTTCACTCGGCTGCTCTGCTTCCTTGCGTGCCTTCAGACCGGAAAGATCTTCATCAGCAATCTGGTCCGCCCAGTCAGAAACGGAACCTGACAATGGACTGCCGGAAAGTACAGGCTGCGGAGCTTCCCCAAAGCCAGAGGAGGACCCCTCAGCTTCAGGCAATGAAGAAGAACTGAAAGATTTTGTAGGGCGCTTAGTCATGGGTGCACTATGCCGTGAGTCATTTGGAAAAGAAAGTATGTTCTTAGTTCGTTCCATCACTCTCGCCTATTCATCCTCTTAATTTCTCAGCAAAGCGTTCCATCGAAAAGCAGGAACCCGCTCCCTACGACACGTGATAAACAAACAGCTTTAGTTTTAAAAGAACCCGTTGCCTTCTCTTAACCAGACTGACCGCATTGAATTGAGTGATGCCTGAGGTTGCCGCAGACTGCGCCATAACAGCCAGAGCGTGTTCCACTCAATAAAACTAGTGAGGAAATCACTCTGACATCAGCTTGACGCTCATCTCTCATACCGAGCAGGAATAACAAGAATGAAAAACGTACATTTCGGACTTGGTACAGTCACCTTCATTGCCACAGCTCTTTTCCTGACCACAGCTTCCCAGGCCGCTCCCCCAAAAAACGTAAAGGGCGAAGTGCTCGTTCCGCTCAACTACATCATTGGCTTAAAGGAAGACGGTTCATCAGACCCGGCTGTGACAGAGGCCTGCGAGAAAAAGTACGAATTCGGCATGGGCAAGGAGATCTTCGTCGAATACCAGATCAGCCCAACCCAAAACCGCGCAATCGCTCTGGTGGAAGACACCGAAGTCCGCCTCACTCCTCTGGGTATACCGGAGACTTACTCCTTCACTTCAGACAAGATGCCCGATGTTCTCAAAAGCAAAGGCTTTCTGAGGGTCATCTATACGATGGAAGACGACTTCGACGATGAAGTGGTGCACATCATCGCGGCAGGAGACCAACCAACAGACAAATGCTTTTTGAGCACTGAAGCCTTTAAGCTGAGACAGTAAGGCAAATGCCTTTCTCAGCAATCGTCCTTCAGAACAGACCATTTCGCGAGAAAGCGGCAGTGCTGTGCATTGCTGCTGCAGTCCACTTAGGCTCAGCTGGCATGGCAAATGCGCGACTGGTCACAGAAGAACTCATGCTGCCCATCGCCCACTTTGGAACAGCAGTGAGCGCGGGTTCGGCTTCCTCAGACATGACCGACCATTGTCAGGAAATTTATGATGAGTTTCGTGGAACGGCAGTGTTCGTCGATTATGAAATCGACACCAGCTCAACCTACGCCTTTGCTGAAATAGCGGTTGCAGGGGAAGTCATCAAAATGACAGCCCACCCGATCAAAGCTCACTACAAATTCTTCAGCAACAAACTACCCGACCATCTCTCAAGCCTCGGGGCTCAAGCCGTGATCTTTCGGATCAACAATAAGTTCAAACAGCCATCCGTCGAAATCCGCTTCAGCAACAACAACCGCTACGAATGCCACCTCATCGCCTCAGCCCCAAAATAAAAAAGGGCCAGAGATCACCATCCCCGGCCCCATAATTCTCAAAATACTAAAGCTTAGAACGCTACACGGATCTTGGAAGAAACAGCGAAGTTCCAGGAGGAGTCGTATTCGTAGTCGGTGTTGACTTCAGTAGTCGTAGCTCCAACCGTCCTCTGAATATTGTAAGCACCTTCGCCCGCAGTTTTATAGATGGCGCGGCCACCCAACGAAAACTTCACATTTTCGGTTAAGTCATAAGAGCCGCCAAGACCAAGTGCATAGTAGTCAGAGTAAGGCCCACCAATACCTTTATCCCAAGTAAGAGTACTTCCGACGCTGAGTTTCTCGGTTAACTGATGTCCAACACCAGCTTCAACGATCCAACCATCGCTATAACTTAGATCACGTACAACAGTAGCACTTGCAGCTGGCAGATCGACACTTAGCTCGTTCAGGACACTCCAATCAGTCCACTTCACACCCAAAGAAACAAGCCAACCTGGAGCAACCCCGGTCTGAATCTTAGCTTCAAGAGACTGTGGAAGTGTCGCATTTGCAGATGCGGCGAGCGGAACAGCGACCAAACCTGCCAGGTCACCCTCAAGATCAAGGTCAATCTCGGATTCATAGGCAACAAGAGCCCGCAAAGCAATTTCAGGCACCTCAAATGCAGCACCCAAACGGAAACCATACTCTCGATCAGTCTCTACATTGATAGCAACATCCGATTCTGTGAAGGTGCTCGTATCCAGTGATCTTGAAAGTTGCTCATAGTCTACGGTTACAGACCGAACACCACCAAATACCCGTATGAACTTGCCATCAGAAACTTCGTGCTTATAGCTTAACATCGCATCAATGCCGAGTGCATCAGCGTTGGTTTCAGCAATCGCAAAGCGTCCATTCCAGTCAAAACCAGGCTGCTCGCTAATCGCATATGGCTGACTAACTCTTGCGAAAAGATCCAAGTTATCAGTTAGACCAAGCTTTACAGAACCAGAGTTCAGCCACAAATTTGGTGCAATATCATCAGCTTTTGCAGAACCCAATGCGCTGAGATCAATCACGCTATTTACTGTGGTTTTTGCATTTTTAAAGTCAACATTGCGAAGCGCTACTGTTGACTGAGCCTCAAACGCGAACCGCTCTTTTGCGAACAGCAAATCGTAGTCTGCAATGCCTTCAGTGGACCAACCGCCTGCAAATGCAGCAGCCGGAATCATGGATACCGCGCAGCCCAGAACGGTTGTCTGAGCCAATGTCTTGAGAACACGCATGCCCTCTCCCCCTTATGTTTCCCCGTACACAGTGTTTAAAACACTGATTTTAGGTTCATTCAGTTAGGAGCACTTGCTTAAGATACGGAAATTGCAACGCGTTTCACCCCAATGCGACACACATGCTATCCGCACTTAACGAGCATCAACGTGCCTCGCGCCAGTGCAATCCCACCAATTTGCAGAGCAAACTGATATAGTTCTGACTGCATGCATAACGCATCGGGAGAAATAATCACCCCTCCCATAGTATAAATACTACGCCATTTCGCTTGGGTAAGCTTTTCTAGACTTTAATATAACCTAAGGTAAATTAGGATGTTATATTTACTAGTCTCAAACACAGGCCAGTTAATCGTAAAGAGAGACCAAGCATTAGACGATAGTCAAACTTACCTATACGTAAATTACTTAAGAGTTTTGGGATAGGTTTTCCAACAATCCAACATGCTCATTTCTCCACAAAACTGTTGCACAAACAGCACAAATTGAGCTGCATCTTGCACAAATCACGCACAATGAGGGATTCCCCTCAAATCGCAATATGAGCACCTAAAACAAAAAAGCCGGAGACAATGCCTCCGGCTTTGTATTTGAGTTCTTCGCAAGTACGTCAGAACGACAAACGTACCTTAGTATTCACCGCATAAGCCCATGATGCGTCATAGTCATACTCATTGACTGTACCTGAGGCAGTATTAGTCGCATCTCCTGAGCCAGCTGTCTTGTAAATTGCAGCTGTACCTAATGTGAATTTCACATTCTTACTGGCAGCATAGGAACCACCAAAACCGAAGGTATAGGTATCGGAATAACTGCCCCCAACACCACGGTCCCACTGCAAAGAGCTACCAAGGCTCACTTGTTCAGTTAGTGCGTGACCAATACCAGCCTTAATTGTCCAGCCATCCTTAAAATTCAGGTTTCTATGAACAGTTTCCCCAACCGGCGTACCAACTCCAGCGACTTCACTATCGACTGACAGCACATCAATCACAGACCAATCCACCCACTTAACTCCGGCGCTAACCAACCAACCTGGAGCAATACCGGATTGTACATTGAGTTCAACAGATTGGGGCAATGTCAAAGATGCGGTGCTATCATAGACCTTGTTACCACCTACAATGGTATCTCCACTCAGGTCGGATTTAATCTGAGAATCATAGATTAAACTCGCACGCATAGCATAAGCAGGCACCTCGTAAGCCACACCAACGCGCCAACCATAGTCCAGCCCATCTGCCTTCAAATCAACTTCTGCTGTTCCAGCTAAAGGGTGAGCTCCCTTGGAGTAATAGCTTAGATCCTGCGCCTTCACACCTGCAATTGCACGGATGTAACGCCCCTCCCCGACCTGAAACCTGTAAGCGCAGGTTGCATCAAATGCGAGTGTCCGCGCTTGTGTCTCATAACCAGAAAATCGACCACGCCAATCAGGATCCATTTCCTCTTCAATCGATAAAGGATTATTTATGCGCGCCAGACAGTCAGCATTGTCTGTAATACCGAACTTCAGTGCACCTTGATAATTCCAAATGTTAGGCGTTGCCCGGGATGAAACAGGACCAGTAGTAACTGGCCCAAGACCAGCAACAGCGGCTGCAGTGATGTCATAATCAACATTACGGTCAACATAGGTCACAGAACCTTCAACCACGAAGTCCTCTGGAGCAAAAAGCAACTCTGATGAGCCTATGCCAAGCGTATCCCACGCACCTGCAAAGGTGGCACTTGATCCGGCCAGCACAAAGCAGCCTGCTGCAAGGCCTCGGCCTGCATTCTTCAAAACCCGCATTCTCTTCCCCCATACTCGTGAGCTTCCGGTAATTCCCCAAAACCGGGCTCACTCCTGAAGGGATGCGAAGATATGTCGTGAAAGAAGAGCTCACCTCATGGAGGTGACGCTATGTTTAAAACATTATTTGAGCATAGATTACGACTATACTTCCCCCACAAGCACGAAAATCCCAACATCACTTCATAATAACTGCGTATATTTACCAAGTGATATATTATCCGTACATTTAGAGTGGTCAATACCATCTATCTGTAGTTTTGAGTATTTTTCTTCTAAAGGTAACTTTATGTCACCTGCATAATTGAGCAAAATATGACTTACTCATGGAAATGACATCTCGGGTCAGATTGTAAAAATCTCATTCAATTCCAAAGCTTACGTATAGGTAATAGAACAAAAGCGCGACCTTTTAGGAAAGGAAGAGCTCATGAATGCCCCCTTGAGATTTCAGCGACCAGAAAATGTATATTTTTTTAGAGGAATAGCTGCGCACCAGAATAGTTGATGCCCAACTCTCCGAAATTTCAGAGAGCTCTGCCTGACTGATTCACAAACAGATCGGCTAAATCAGCTAAACGCGGGCGTATCTTCCTTGGAGCAGGAGGATAAAATCATGTCGAAAAGGGGATATCGAACCTACCGGCGCAGACACACCTGAAAGACCTGCTGCGCGATTTCACGCACATCCGCATCATTCGGTCTTGTCAGCAAGTCCTCCCACATGCCTCGCTCTTTTATTTCAGAGGAGGTACACCGACACGCCTGCTCACACTGCCTGGCATCCACGGTCTGACTGCACGCCATCACGCAAGATTGCTGAAAGCTTCTGACCTGAACATCGCCACTGGTACCAATCACCCCAGCAGTCACGCCAGCCCAAACGATCCCGAACAGGACCGGTTGGTGCAGAAGGTAGGTCGCAAGGGAATGTCGACCAAACCACGCAAAACAACGCGAAAAAACGCTTGGAAACGCAGAACCGCGCAAAAACCGCAAAAGATTATAGCGATGTAGGATATCCCCGCACCCGACACCCAAAAGCACTGGCCCAAACCAAGGAATAAGTGGCACATAATCAACGGAAACTTCAGGCAAGGAGTTGAGCCCAAGCCAGAAAAACTGCCGGTATGGCAGCACATAATCCCCTAGCCAATGGTAGAGAAGGATCACCCCTGCCCCACATAGCAACGCAAACACGTAATGAACACGCAAAAACGGCAGGGCAAGTAGGCTCGACACCACGATGGAATGTAAAATTCCAAACCGAACCCATTGATCCTGAAAGATAAAATAAGTCGCAACAGAAACCGCAATTGCAGCAATTGCGACCTTGACCTCCCGGCGCCAGAAACTCTCCCAGCGAATACCACTTTTATGCGCCAGCACCAGACTGAACCCAACCAGAAACAGAAAACTGCCCGCAATCAATTGCGCAAACAACCGCCATCCTGCAGAGCCGGACACATCCCAGTCAACAACTCCAAACCATGAAAGATCCCAGGAGAAATGGTAGATTGCCATTGTCAGGAGTGCGAGGCCGCGGGCGACATCCGCGAGGATAAGTCTTCCAGTCAATGGGTTTTGCTGCACTTTATTCCCCTATCCGGAACATGTTCGCACGGTTCACACCGCTACAAACGCGATCAATTTTTTCAATCTACATAAACCAACTCACCAACACAGAAAATCTCTCTGGTCCCTAAAACGAGGGAAACCCTGTATAATTAGCGGAGTAAAATAGCCAATAGGCTCCAGAATGTCTTGTAACAACAAAAGCTTGGCTCATCGCAATGGTCGCATTTACGATCTCCTCCTGTTCATCATCGCCATTTTGATTGTGTCTGTCGCCTTCATCCTGCGCCCTCATCAGGTGGAAATTAAAAGAACATCTCAATGCGGAGAAGCTTCCTGGTATGCCCTCACGTCCCAAACGGCGAGCGGGGAAATGATGGATCCGGCCAAGCTCACAGCAGCTCACCTAACACTGCCAATGGGTACAAGAGTTCTTGTGACCAACTTATCAAACGGCAAATCTCTGACAGTACGGATAAATGATCGCGGCCCATATGCTCAAAACCGCTTGATTGATCTTTCCAAAGCAGCAGCCTCGAAACTGGGCTTTATTCAAAGCGGCGTCACACACGTACGCATTTCAGTTGCCAATGAATTTAAGAAATATCTGAATGGGCATAATTGTAAAAAATAACACCATACTTATTGCAGAAAGCATAAATCCATATCTGAATAGATTTTTAGGACAATTCATCTAGATATAAAGCAATCAAAACCAACAGCAATTAATAGTGCAGAGTTCGATTGCTATGACATTACATCAAAAAGCAAGTGCATTTATTCTAGCAACAGCCCTAATATTATCTTCACCTGACTTATTGCTAAGTTCAGCACAGGCGAATGTTCCGCTCAAGGTTCCCGCTGGCAATCGCCTTCAAAGCCAGCCAACCATCCCCAGCGCATCCGCAACACGTACCAAAGCCTTTAATCGAACCTATGAAAAAAAGTTCCAGCGCATTCTCAAAGTGCTTAAACGAGAAGGCCGCCTGATCAAGAACATCAAGAAGGTCGCCAGTCTGTACAACATAGACCCGGTCCACATTCTGGGAGCGATCGTCGGAGAGCATACCTACAATTATGATAGCCTCGACAGCGCTCAGGGCTATTACATGAAGGCTCTGCAATACGCGCGAATTCCTATTTCTTTCCAACATGATGGCGAGAAAGTCTGGAGTTTTGTAAAGCGCCCACAATTCAACACATGCCGCCGCCAGGAAACCAGCAACAGCCGCTGGAGATGCTACGAACTCATTTGGAACACAAGGTTCATGGGCAAAACTATCGGCTCGGTTCGCTACCCGCGAGAGCCCTTTCACAGAGCCTTTTTCAGGCCAATGTTCGCAGGCCAAAGCTTCGGTTTAGGCCAGATAACGCCGCTCACAGCCCTAAAGATGAATGACATGGTCAGCAGCATCAGCGGCCTACCAAAACTCAGCTCAAAAGATGCCTCTGGCCTTTATAAAACGGTGATGGACCCAAACAAATCAATCCACTACACCGCAGCAGTGCTAAGAGACGCCATCAACGCCTACAAGAAGGTCGCTAACGTCGATATTTCCGAAAACCCTGGCATCACATCGACCCTGTATAATCTCGGAAACCCTTGGGAACGCGCCATTTCCTATAGAAACAAGCGCAGAATAACACCAGCACATTTGCCGCGAGAAAATTACTACGGCTGGCTCATCAACGAGCGCATCGACGAACTCCAGGCAATCCTTAGATAAAAAAAAGGGGAGCTCAAACTCCCCTTCACGCTCTCAGATAACCATCGGCTATTTCAGATATGGATTGTTCAGCCTTTCGTGGCCAAGCGAAGAAGCTGGCCCATGCCCCGGCAGGAACGTAATGTCATCTCCCAGCGGCAAAAGCTTTTCCTTGATTGAGGCGATAAGCGTATCATGATCACCACCCGGAAGATCAGTTCGCCCAATCGACCCTGCAAACAACACATCACCCGAAATCGCCAGTTTCAGGTCTTTGTTGTAAAACACAACATGCCCCGGCGCATGGCCCGGGCAGTGTAGAACCTGAAATTCAGCACCCGCAGCAGTGACCACATCACCTTCAACAAGCCATTGATCTGGCTCTACTTTTCTGACCGTGTCCAAACCAAATTGCTTGGCCTGATCTTCAACACGATCAATCAGTGGGCGATCATCTTCATGAGGGCCAATCACTTTAACATCCAACGTCTCTGCCAGTTCAGCAGCACCGCCGATATGGTCGATATGCCCATGAGTGATGAGGATATGCTCTACAGTCACATCCAGCTCTTTAAGCGCAGCAAGAATGTGATCCACATCCCCGCCCGGATCAACAACAACAGCTTTGCGCGTATTCTTGTTCCACACGATGCTACAGTTCTGCTGGAAGGCAGTGACCGGAACAACAGTTATCTGAATTCCCGTCAGATCTGCTTTATTGCTGGCATCACTCATAAGTGCTTCATCTCCAAATTCCGAATTCTTCGCACCATACAGTAATCAGATATGCCGGGCTACTCTCAGCCTCTTTTGAAACCAGCTAATATTACGGTTTTCAAATACAACCTCAAAACCAAGCCCAAACGAATACCATTTAAAATTGCAGTCACAGTCAAACATGCAAATATCATTTGTCTTCGCAAAAATATTCGATCTTTTAGATGTAAACAATAGGGTTTTATCCTCTCATTTCTGGATACACCCCCAATTTCATAGGGTTTTACCTCCGCCTTCCCTAGGAAAAGCTTGCCCTATTACCAAACTGAACCCTATTATATGCCGCGCATACGTAAAGACTGCCTATGTTGAACTGGCCACTATTATTACCCGGCCAAGCAATTAGGAAGTGTTTGCGATGCAAGGCAGGTAGGAGCTCTTAACCAAAGCCCCACTAAGACATTTGATTATTACTTTGTGTGTTTTCGGACGGGCAATTGGCTTTGAGAAAGCGAGTACATGCGGATACTGGCAGGTTTAAATCCGCAGGAAAGGCGATATTGTAATGCATAATGGGAATTCGGGTCGTCGTCCACGCAGCAAGCGAGGCGGCAAGCGCGAATTTGGGGATTCGCAGAATTTCGGCCCGGAGTTTGGGGCACCAGCATATTTTCCAGGAGATTCCGAGCGCGGCGCCTACGCGCCTCCTGTGGTGGAAAATGAACGCAGAGGTCCCTACGGTAACCGCAGTCCGGGAGGATACGGCGGAGACCGGAACAACGACTATCGCGCGAGCGGGCATGGCGACAATGACCGTGGCGGCGGGTATGGCAACCGTGGTGGCGGCGCCGGAGGCGGTGGCTTCCGGGACGGACCAAACGGTGGTGGAGGCGGAAGACGCAGCTACCCACCAGTTGAACGGGGACCTCGCCAGTCTGGCACTGTCAAGTTCTTCAAGCTGGATAAGGGCTTCGGCTTCATCACACCAGATGATGGCGAAAGCGATGTATTCGTCCATATCTCAGCTGTTGAGCGCTCCGGTCTGACGACGCTTGATAGCGGGCAGCGGATTTCCTTTGAGACTGAACCTGATCGCCGGGGCAAAGGTCCAAAGGCAGTTGAACTGCGACTGGAAGATGGGACTGCAGCTTCATCTGAAACAGCTGAAGCTCAGCCAGAGATGCGCGACGACTTTGACAGCATGGGCCAGGACTAACCATTCTGGACTTGCACTGTTGATTTACTAAAGGCAGCACTTTGCTGCCTTTAGTTTTGCGCTCACGAGAATGCTTTGCGCCTTGTGTCCCTGCCCACCATCAGACTATAAGGCCGACAACAAACCTATTAACAAGAGCGCCTCTAGAGAACTCCACCCTGGCAGCAGCGCGCGATAAAGGCCAACAGGCGCCCACCATGAACTATCGGCACATTTACCACGCAGGCAACATTGGCGATGTACTTAAGCATATCGCCCTCGCCAACATCTTGAAGTACCTCCAGAAAAAAGATGGAGCCTACAGAGTACTGGACACGCATGCCGGAGTTGGCCTGTATGATCTGACCTCTGAAGAGGCCCAGAAAACCGGAGAGTGGCAGCAAGGCATCGGCAAAGTGCTGGAAAATCTTGGCGATGCGCCAGGTCCTGTGAAGGAAGTTCTCGCTCCCTGGCTGGAGACAGTCGAGACTCTCAATCCGGGTGGCGGCGTAAAATTTTACCCCGGCTCCCCTGAAATTGCCTGTATGCTCGCCAGAAAACAGGACCGTCTAACGCTCACAGAACTTCATCCAGAAGATTTTGAAGAGCTGAAGAACAATTACGG
>NZ_LMCJ01000024.1:0-17374 GCF_001623085.1 Pseudovibrio sp. W74 | reverse complement strand
ACAAAAAGGTCAAGGTGATTGCACTGGATGCCTGGCTCGCATTGGGTAGCTTCCTCCCCCCAAAAGAAAGACGCGGTGTCGTCCTGATCGATCCGGCCTTCGAAGTGGAAGATGAATTCGCACGCGTTGCAGATGGTGTTATCCGCGGTTGGAAGAGATGGCCAACCGGAACATTTGCCATTTGGTATCCAGTCAAAAACTTCAGCGCAGTTCGGCAACTCATTGCTACGCTTGACGAAGCTGGCGTTCGCAACACTGTGAAAATCGAGTTGTCGGCAGGTAAAGTCAGCAAGGACGCACCAATGAAGGCCAGCGGGATGATGGTCATCAATCCTCCTTGGACACTCACAAAAGACATGAACACCGCTCTGCCATGGCTCTGCAAAACGCTGACGCAAGGCATCAACCCGTCATGGAACGTAGAGCAGGTTATTCCTGAGTAACCCCTCAGAACCTTTGATTGACCCAAAACAGCAAATCACTGATTGCTAGAAGCGCAGGGCCAAAGCTCATGCGCTTTTAGTATCTCGTCGCGCCTCACAAAGAGGCTGGTGCATAAACGCTTCCTGCAAGCAGCTATTCGCTGCTTCAGACCAGCCAGCCTTTCCGTGGAGAGTGTTAATGCGCGCGAGATCAATCCTAACCCTATTGACTGCAACTGTACTGAGTGTTGCCACCGGAACGACGTATGCTGCTGATCTGGTTCCTCCGGGGAGCTATGACACAACCATCCCGCAGATAGACGAAGAGGATTTCATCGATCCAAATGAGAAAGTCTATTTCGGTTGGTCTGGCGACTATCTGCCAGCCTGTGACTCTGGCAAGGCGCAAAGAGCCGTCGCACGGCAAATCGCACGTGCTGTTCCAAGTTATTATGACGGATTAGAGATCAAGCTGATCGAAGAAATTCGCGAGTCTGATTTCACAATCAGGCGCCCAAGTCCAGTGGGTCGCCGCTATTGCAATGGCGTCGCAACCCTGACCGACGACACCCGCCACCGCATCTATTATGCACTGGTGCAATATGATGGCTTCCTTGGCCTTTCATGGGGTGTCAGAGCTTGCCTTGATGGTCTCGACAAATTCAGGGTCTATGACGGTGAATGCCGGACCGTTCGACCAGAGCAGGAAATCATCCCTCGCTAACACAGCACCTTGCTACATCATGCCTCGTAGGACTGATCGCACTTGAGACTTATATTAGATCTCAGCACAGTCCTACGGGTTCACAATTGATGAAATACTATCTCGCCTACGCCAGTCATGATGGCCAGACTAAAAAAATAATTGGCAAGATCTCAGAGTTTCTTGAAAAGAATGGAGAAAAGATCGTCTTTCTCCCTCTTATAACAGGGATGGAACAGCTCCCACCTGATCTGAAGAACAATCGAATTCTCATTGGATCCCCTATCCGCTATGGCTTCCACTTACGCCCGGTTCGCCAGTTTATCAGCCGCAATTTAGCCGAGTTAAATCAGGCACATACAGCTTTCTTTTCAGTCAACCTTACGGCCAGAAAGCCGGAGAAGAGCACCCCTCAAACCAACGCATACCTCAGGAAATACTTAGAGAAATCGAAGTTTGAGCCAAAGAAGGCCGCCGTCTTCGCAGGTGCTCTCAACTACCCTGACTACAAGCCGTGGGATCGAGTGATGATCCAGCTCATCATGAAGATGACCAATGGCCCGACAGATCCCAAACTCACTGTCGAATTTACCGATTGGAATGCTGTCGAGCATTTTGCGAAGGAACTCACCCAGTAGCCGCAAGCTCTGACACAATCAAATCGAAGTCCCTTGCATTATTGGAAGAAACACGGATATCGTGCAGACCACTCAATTCTCCTAGAGCGTATCACCGAATGCACCTCCGGGTTTCGGATAAGGATGCGCGCTGCAACAAGATCTAGTGTTTTACAGGTGGCTGCCATGCAAACTCTCCGTTCCTCCAGCGCTTCTCCATTTGGTCGCAAAATCAAGCTCGCACTGTACGTGCTAGGCTTCGCAGACAAAGTGAATGTTGAAGTTGCACAGACACTCGATCCCAGTGACACTCTCCGCCAGCAAAACCCACTCGGCAAAATCCCGTGTCTTGTCCTTGAAGACGGCAACGTACTCTACGACAACCGCGTCATCACTGAATATCTGGACTATACAGCTGGCGGCGAAAAGCTGTTTCCAGCAGGTGCTGAACGATTTGAAATTCTGACCAAACAAGCTCTTGCAGATGGTATCTGTGATGCAGCAATCCAGATCGTTTATGAAAGCCGTATGCGTCCGGAAGAAAAGAAACATCAGGACTGGGTGGATTACCAGCAGGCCAAGGTTGATCGCGCACTGACAACCTTCGAAAACAACCCTCTGCCAAAGGTCCAGCATAATTCTCCGGATGCAGCTCAGATAGCCCTGGCCTGTGCTCTTGGATACCTTGATCTTCGTTTCGCAGGTGAATGGCGTAAATCCTATCCAACACTCGTTGCATGGCTGGATGACTTCGCTTCTAGCGTACCTTCATTCGACAAAACCAAAGCTGAGCCGGGAGCTTAGGCAGAATGGTCATACTCCGCACGTCACCAACCTCCCCCTATGGACGCAAAGCGTGTATCGCCGCTGCTGTTCTGGGGCTTCAGGAACAGGTGAAAGTCGATTGGGCTGACACAAGAGCATCCGAAGGCTCTTTGTACGAGCAAAACCCGCTTGCAAAAGTCCCAACACTTCTGCTGGAAAACGGCGATATCGTCTACGACAGCCGCGTCGCATTGGAACTGCTCGACACTCTGGCTGGCGGGGGCAAAATCATCCCGGCAGACGACACCCGCATCTCAGTCCTGACAAAACAAGCAACGGCAGATGGCATCACTGATGCCGCCATTCAAGCTCAGATTGAAACAAGGAACCACCCGGAAGAGCATTGGAACCGGACCTGGATCGACCGTCAGCAAGGAAAAGTTGATCGCACATTGAAAGCCTTCAATGACCATCCTTTGCCAACTCCAACGGATACCAATGGCATTCCGGACTGTGCCCAGATCGCACTTGCTTGCTCATTAGGTTATCTCGACTTACGCGCAAATGGCGATTGGCGGCAGAACAACCCGAAACTGGTTCACTGGCATGATGTTTTTGTTGCTCAGGTTCCCGCCTACAACGAAACGCAGGCACCAGAAATGCTTGAGAGAAGCTAAAAACGAAAAAGGCGCATGCCGGAAGCATGCGCCTTTAAAGCAGAAAATCAGTTCAATTAGAACTTCATGGAAACGCCTGCGCGTACCAGATTTTCATCAATCTTAGTTTTCTCAGTGTTGCCACCGAAGTCAAACTTCTGATCGCCGAAATCCTGATACAGGTATTCAAGGCGAGCAGTCAGAGTGTCGGTTACTGCGTGTTCAACACCAGCACCTACAACGTAACCAATAGCGGTTTTCTCATCTTTGCCAGAAGCGGATTTTGCAGTCAGGTCTTTGAATGCAGCACCACCTGTACCGTATACAAGCGTACGGTCGAGAGCGTAACCTGCACGAGCGCGAACGGTTGCATTCCAGTCGGACTGCAGCTCTACGCCAGCGCTTTTCTCTTCAAGGTCGTTGTACTGAATGTCAACTTCAGCACCCAGGACAACACTTGGAGCAACCATGAAGTTGTAACCGGCATGAACGCCCGCAGTTACACCATTCTGGTCGTCATCCAATGCACCGGATGCACCGCTTTTGCCATCAGCGCCGAGGAAACCCCAACCAGCGTTGGCACCAATGTAAGCACCGGACCAGTCATACGCAGAAAAGGTCGCTGGTGTTTCATAAGAAATTTCTGGCTGACTTGGCTGTACTGGCTGAGGGAGGTCAGCAGCAAGGGAAGTGCCGGCCATCAGACCGAAAGCAATAGCGGTACAAGACGCAATACGCAGCATGTATCATTCTCCAACAAATTATAAACGGAGCGCATGAAACGCATCCGCTGGGGGAAGGCGACCAAATGAGACCGCCCCGGGATAGAGAAATGTATGATTTGACTTTGTGGCTGGATCTGACACGAATTCTGGTTAATTCAAGGCAAACTACAGAAAGAATATGGCACCTTTGACAACCTATTGTTTACGCTAGGTAATGCATACTATTTGAGTGGCCTTTTTACTATACACAAGCTGTGATCAATTCTACCGACTGAAATTTTTGCAGAGACCTGGTGTCAAAAGTGATCTGAGACACTTCAAGAACGCGCCAAACCTGTCTATATACCCGGTCAGACTCCTGTATGCCCCCTTTGGTGTAGCAAATAACCTTACATAATTGGAATTTCAGCCTATGCTTTTCTCATATGCTGCCCTCCTCGGAGGTCTCGCACTATTGATTTTTGCCGGTGACATGCTTGTACGCGGCGCGGTGTCAATTGCTCAGGCTCTGGGAATTCCAACTCTCATCATCGGTTTGACCATCGTCGCCTTTGGTACCTCAGCACCAGAACTCTTTATCTCTCTGAAAGCTGCTCTCGACGGTGTCAGCGGCGTTGCAATTGGTAACGTTGTCGGCTCCAACATCGCAAACGTGCTGCTGGTTCTTGGCGTACCTGCCCTGATCGCAACAACACCATGCGATGAGAATGGAGCTCACAGAAACGCTCTATTCATGCTGGTGGTCTCCGTCATCTTCGCAGCACTCTGCTTCATGGGCACGCTAACCCATTATGCAGGTATCGGCCTTCTTGTTTTGCTCGCAATCTTTCTGGGAGATTCAGTACGCGCAACCAAGAAGCATAAGAAAGAGAACGGCTCCTGCTGTGTAGCAGCTCCTGATGGTGACGAAGAAGACGATCTTGACGTCGATTCCGTTCCAGAAAACAAAGCAATTGCTGCACTCTTTCTCGTTCTCGGCCTGATCGGCCTGCCACTTGGGGCACAACTGACCATCTCTGGCGCAACTGATGTAGCATCATCCTGGGGCGTGTCCGATGCTGTCATCGGCCTGACTGTCGTTGCACTTGGTACCTCACTGCCAGAGCTTGCAACAACCGTTATGGCAGCCATCCGTCAGCACTCTGCAGTCGCGCTCGGCAATGTCATTGGCTCCAATGTCTTTAATCTGCTGGCGATCATGGGCATCACGGTCACAATCATTCCAATCCCGATCCCAGAACAGATCCTCGTCTTCGACATCTGGGTCATGCTAGCCTGTGCCGTACTGCTGTATATCTTTGCCGCCAAGCGTCTGTGCCTCGGCAAAGCATGGGGCATATTCCTTAGCGTTGCCTATGTCGCTTACATCTACGGCGTATTTGCTCTGGATTTCATCTAGGACACACAACTAAAACACTTCTGAGAGACCGCACCTGCCGTTGAATCGGATAAGGTGCGTTTCCATATTTCATTTCAGCATACACCGAGAGTAATTGGATCATGGCTAAAGACACATCTGACATGCCTGCTCAAGCAGAAGACAATGTCGATGTGCCCCAAAGCAATCCAGACATCCAGTTTGAAAGCAACGCCGCCCCGCGCAAACCTGGCGTAAAGGGTGTTGAAGTCATTGCAGACTTCGTAAAACGCTTGCCCCTTGGCCCCGGCGTCTACCGCATGTTTGATGAGGACGGCGAAGTCCTCTATGTGGGCAAAGCTCGGTCACTGAAGAAGCGCGTCACAAGTTACACTCGGCTTCAGGGCCAATCCAACCGCATCATGCGGATGATCATGGCAACTGCTGCGATGGAGTTCGTTGAAACCCGCACAGAACCAGAAGCCTTGCTGCTGGAAGCAAACCTCATCAAGCGTTTGCGCCCTCGCTTCAATGTTCTCCTGCGTGACGACAAGTCCTTTCCATACATCCTGATCAGTGCCGACCATGAAGCCCCTGCCCTGATCAAACACCGCGGAGCTCGGGCCCGCAAAGGCGATTACTTCGGACCATTTGCATCCGCTGGTGCTGTCAATGACACCATCAATGCTATGCAAAAGGCGTTTCTCATCCGCAACTGCTCCGACAGCTACTATTCCAATCGCTCGCGCCCTTGCCTGCTTTACCAAATCAAGCGTTGTGCAGCCCCCTGCACTGGCGAGATCTCCATTGAGGACTACAAAGGACTTGTCGCTGAAGCAAAATCCTTCCTCTCAGGCAAAAGCCAGCTCATCAAGCAAGACCTGGCGGTCGCTATGGAAAAAGCCTCAGAGAACCTCGACTTTGAACAGGCGGCTGTCTATCGCGACCGCATTTCTGCACTGTCCCATGTCCAGAGCCATCAGGGCATCAATCCGCAGAGCATTGAAGAAGCAGATGTTTTCGCCACCTATCAGGAAGGCGGCCAGACATGCGTGCAAGTCTTCTTCTTTCGCACAGGACAAAACTGGGGCAACCGCGCATACTTTCCTAAAGCGGATAAAAGTTACGAACCCTCAGAAATTCTGGAGAGCTTCCTCTCCCAGTTCTACGAGGATAAACCGCCGCCACGTATGGTCTTGCTCTCACATGAACTAGAAGAGCAAGAACTACTGGCAGAAGCCCTCTCTGCAAGGGCCAATCGCAAGGTCGAAGTCGCAATACCAAAGCGCGGCGAAAAACGCGAATTGGTGGAGCACGCGCTCACGAATGCCAAGGGCGCTCTTGGCCGTAGGCTTGCTGAGACATCCAGCCAGCTGAAGCTCTTGAAGGGTGTTGCAGAAGCCTTTGATCTGGACCGTACACCACGTCGTATCGATGTTTTCGACAACTCCCACATCTCAGGCACCAATGCTGTTGGCGGAATGATTGTTGCGGGCTCTGATGGCTTTGCGAAAGGCCAGTACAGAAAGTTCAACATCAAGTCAGAAGACCTGATCCCGGGCGACGACTACGGCATGATGCGAGAAGTGCTCTCACGCCGTTTCGCCCGCCTGATGAAGGAGAACCCGGAAGGTTACGAGCAAGCTGCCCGTTTCACCGCACAATCAAAAACTGAGCCAAAAGCCGGTGAAGAAGAGCAGGAAGTCGCGCCATCCAATGCTGACATCCCTGCATGGCCTGATTTGGTGCTGATCGATGGCGGTAAAGGCCAGCTCAGCGCCGTCCGCGAAACACTCGAAGAGATGGGCATCACGGACATCCCATTGGTCGGCATCGCAAAAGGTCCTGACCGCGATGCAGGACGCGAGAAGTTCTTCGTCACAGGCAAACAAAGTTTTATGTTACCTGAACGTGATCCGGTCCTGTACTTTGTGCAACGCATGCGAGATGAGGCACACCGCTTCGCGATCGGCTCCCACAGAGCCCGCCGCAAGAAGGCAATCGTCGCAAATCCACTGGATGAAATTGCAGGTATTGGTCCGACAAGAAAGCGCGTTCTGCTTCGTCACTTCGGCACTGCAAAAGCAGTTTCAAAAGCTGGCATCGAAGACTTGCGAGCTGTTTCAGGAATCTCCGAAAGCATTGCAAAACTGATCTACAACCACTTCCACGAATAATCACGGGATAACGCATTGTTTTCACAAATAGAAAACGACTATACGCTATTCTCATCAAAACTTAACAACCAAAGGTGAGAGCAGTGCGTTCAGACAGGGTATTATCAAAGAAAAAACCAAATACCCCGATCTTGCTTCATCTGGTGCGCGTAGGAACACTTGCGGTCACCTTCTTGCTCCTCGCCTCTTTATTCGCTCCTGGAAACCTGTTGAGCGAAGCGGTAGCTTTCTTCATCCCTCAGCTTATCGCAGTGGGTTTTGTCGGTCTCCTACTCTGGCTCGTACTGGCCAGAAATCTGCACTGGCTCCATTTACTCTGTCTCTTAGGATTGATCATCTCCAGCTTCTGGATGGTCACCAGCATCCGTCTCGTCACTCAACCTGTCGCAATTCTGGATACCCCCCCCAAGAGCAAGTCGTTCAACGTCATGAGCCTCAATCTCCTGCATATGCAGTTCGAGAAGGAGGCCTTGCAAGAGCTGATTGAAAAACGTCAACCAGACCTGATCGTGTTTCAGGAAACCGCAAGCGCAACTCCCCGCCTGAAAACGTTCCTTACAGAGAATTATCAATACGCTATCCTGCCACCAGCAAAGCGCGACACTGATCTCACAGTCTTCAGCAAATTTCCGCTAAAGAACTCAAAACGGGTTCATATACCTGGCCTCGGGCAAAACGGGTACATCCCGCGCGAGTTCCTGAGCGCAGATGTCAACATCAACGGCACCCTGATCCAGCTCTATGCAATCCACCCGGCAAGTCCACGCAGTCAACGTCGCCTGGACGGACGGACGACCTACATGAATTACGTGTCAAATTACATCCGAGAACAGCGGACAGATTCACCCATTATGGTTTTAGGGGACTGGAACACCCCTGTCTGGTCAGATACCTTTCAGAAACTGCTTTCAGATTTGAAGCTGAAAACAACGTTCACCAGCCTCATTCCGCAGACAACTCGATATTTTATCAATCCATTTCTTGGAAAAGTGTTGGGATCAAAAGTCGATCACATTACCTCTTCTGAAGAAATTGTAATCAAAGACCTCATAATTGACGAAGATGTCGGCTCAGACCATTTTCCAATCTTCGCGACACTTCACATATTACCCTAAAGTAAGCATATAATAACTTTATAGGGATCGGTCCGGAGGGAAATTTGGAATGCCACGAGAATTGCTTATATCCTTCGATGCAGACCAAACCCTCTTTGATTTTCAGCGAATTCTGGACGAAGCCCTCATCACCACCGCAAGTTTTTTAAGCCATTACTCCGACAAACCCATCACTCCCAAACGCCTCAAAAAAATACATAAATCCCTCGTTGAAGACGCAGACCCCAACAACATTCGCTATCTGGAAATTCGAAGAGCTTCATTTGAACAAGCACTTAATCCACTGAGTAATGCTAAGGATTTGTCTGAGCAAGCGCTGGAGATCTTCAAAAAAGTCCGCTTCGGAGCCCCTTACTTTTACCCTCATGTCAAAGAAACGCTCGCAACGCTGAAGCGAAACTACAAGACAGCGCTCATCACCAACGGCAACTCATGCCCCAAAAGCGCAGGTATCGCCCACCTCTTCGATTTCGTGGTGATGGCGGAAGAGTACCCCTACAAAAAACCGGATCCCCGTCTCTTTGATGCCATGCTTTCAATGGCTGGTATGAGCCCCGACAAACTCATCCATGTCGGCGACTCTTTGGAGCACGACATCGCAGGCGCAAACAATATCGGTGCCACTTCTGTCTGGTTTAACCCTCTGCAGCATGCCAATCGATCCCCTGTTCTGCCGGATCATTCCATAGCCTGCATGCGTGAATTACCAAGTTTGGTCGCTGGATACGCCTCACGCTAAAAGTTTGCCGTGGAACCTTGTGAGTAACCTCCCAGGGTTCTGGCCTCTCTCACGAATCCATGTATGAAGACCTAATCAGATTGAACGCGATGAGGCGCGCCGCGCCGCGAAGGGCCAATGGCAAAACTATATTTCAATTTCTCCGCAATGAATGCTGGTAAATCCACTCTGCTGCTGCAGGCCTCCTATAACTATCAGGAGCGCGGTATGCGCAGTTTGCTGTTCACAGCAGCCCTCGACAATCGCACCAAGGTCGGAGAAATTTCATCGCGTATAGGTTTGAAATCAGACGCCCTCATCTACGACACAAAGCTTGATCTGTTCGCTTGTATTGAGGAACAACTCAAAGAGCACCAGTTCAACGCGGTCTTCATCGATGAAGCACAATTCCTGACAGAAGAACAGGTCTGGCAGCTGGCCCATGTTGCGGACCATCTTCGTATTCCTGTAATGGCTTACGGTTTGAGAACTGACTTTCAGGGCAAGATGTTTCCAGGCAGTGCCGCACTCCTCGCCATTGCAGATATCCTCCGCGAAGTGAGAACCATCTGCTGGTGCGGATCCAAAGCAACAATGGTGGCCCGCGTGGATGAAAGCGGAAACATTGTCGAAGAAGGTGATCAGGTTGTCATCGGCGGTGAGGAATCCTACATCTCACTTTGCAGAAAACACTGGTCCATGCGCAAACTTGGAGAACCTAACAGTGAAAACAAGGATGCACTCGCCGACATGATGTGCGAACCTATAGACCAATAAAACTACGTTTAGTCTGGGAGAATAAACATGGGCTTTTTCTCAAATCTGTTTGGCGGCAACAAAGATGAAAAATCAACGCCAGCTGCAAAAGCAGAAGAATTTGAAGGCTACCTGATTTACTCTGAACCTTCTCGCCGTGGTGGACAGTGGCAAACTGCGGGTCGCATCACCAAGCAATTTGGGGAAGAGACCAAAGAGCATACCTTTATCCGCGCAGACACACATGGCTCTGAGGATGAAGCAAAAGAGTTCTCTTCGCGCAAGGCAAAGCAGATCATTAAGGAAATGGGTGACGGGATGTTTACATAATCCCGTATACTCCCCCGAAGTCCTGCACAAATAAGCGTGCTACAATTGACAGGACGCACTTGGATGTGCACACCCTGCGTATGAGCGCTTGTTAGCCGCGTAAACTTGAAGGTTCATATGTCCCGTAAGCTTATATTTTCGCTTCCAAATATTCTTACTTACGGCCGTATTGCTGCTGTGCCAGCTCTGGCTGTGTGTTTCTATTTCCCAACCCACACCGCCCGTTGGATTGCATTAAGTATCTTCTTCATAGCTGCAATCACAGATTTCTTTGACGGCTACCTCGCCAGAATTTGGCAGCAACAGTCTGCTCTCGGTCGCATGCTGGACCCAATTGCCGACAAACTTCTTGTTTCTGTTTGTCTCCTAATATTGGCATGGGATCAGACAATCGGAAACTGGTCCATCTTTGCTGCCATCATCATTCTTTGCCGGGAAATCCTTGTTTCTGGCCTGCGTGAGTTCCTTGCTGAGCTTCGTGTTTCAGTCCCTGTTACCAAACTGGCTAAATGGAAAACCACTGTCCAACTCGTTGCCTTGGGCTTTTTGCTCGCAGGTGATGCTGGCGATGTTGTTTTCCCCTACACCACATCAACTGGTATAGTGCTACTTTGGGTCGCAGCGATTTTGACCCTATATACGGGGTATGACTACTTCCGCGCCGGAATTGGCCATCTGATTGAAGACTAATTCCTGTAAAAGACAAGGCTTCCACAAAAAGGAAGCCATACAATACCGGGGCTCAATCTCATGAAAATTCGTTACTTCGCTTGGCTGCGTGAGCGCACTGGAACCTCTGAGGAGACCATTGAGCTTCCAGAAACTGTTAAAACCGCAGGCGAATTGATGATTTGGCTCGCAGCTCGTGATGAAGGTTATGCCTTTGCCTTCGAACAACCAGAAACCATTCGCATTGCAGTCAATCAGGAACACGTGGAAGAAGATCACGTTTTGTCTGGAACTGAAGAAGTTGCATTCTTCCCGCCAATGACAGGCGGTTGAGGAACACCTTCCCTCCAGCATATCTCAAAGTCTGCGAGTACCATGTCAAACAGCACCACCACAGAATTTACAGTCCGCGTTCAAGCTGAAGATTTTGACGTTTTAGCAGAAACCGAAATCCTCGCCAAAGGCCGCAAAGATGTCGGAGCTATCGTTACCTTCACTGGCCTATGCCGGGATGAAGGCGGTACGCTTGAGGCGCTAGAACTGGAACATTATCCAGGTATGGCCGAAGCTCAGATCTCAAAGTTTGCGCAGCAAGCCGTTGAACGTTGGCCCCTGACAGGCCTCGCGATCATTCATCGTTTTGGCAAAATTCCTCCAGGCGACAACATTGTTTTGGTCATAGCAACCAGCTCTCATCGTCGAGCCGCCTTCGAAGCTTCTGACTTTCTAATGGACTTCCTGAAAACTCAGGCGCCATTCTGGAAGAAAGAGCATCTCAAAGAGGCATCCGAGGGAACTTGGGTCGAGGCTAAAGCAGTGGATGATGCCGATGCATCGCGCTGGGACGAGCAGAAAACCAAATAGCTCCAGCATTCCATAAACATGCAGCACGCAACAATGAACTGGCACTTGCCTTGACATAGCCATGTTTGCCAGTTCAAATAGAAGCTAATTTGAGTTTATTAGGTCGCAATCGCGACCTCTTACCTTTTTTGCACCCAACAAACAGGTCTCTGATGTCTGCAGTTTCTGATCTGCAGCATGAGCGAGCACCTCATCCTGGGCTTTCCTTATGGGAAATTGTCAGCCTTGTTGCAGCGCTTATGGCGCTGAACGCGGTTGCGACGTCAATGATGCTTCCGGCCCTTCCGGCTATGAGCGCTGCATTGTCTGTCGCCGACAATGATCGCCAATTGGTGATCACAGCCTACATGCTTGGTCTCGCTTTTGCTTCTCTCTTTTTCGGTCCGCTTTCGGATACGATTGGTCGTCGAACCACGCTGCTGATCGGCCTCAGCCTGTACATCATTGGCGGAGTGTATTCGACATTCGCTGTAAGCTATGAGCACATGCTCGCAGCTCGAGCCCTTCAGGGTATCGGAGCTGCAGCACCGCGCGTCGCATCCATTTCAATGATCCGGGATTGGTACAGCGGTCGTCAAATGGGCAAGGTGATGTCCCTGGTCATGGTAGCTTTCCAGATTGCCCCCGTGATTGCTCCATTTCTCGGACAGATCGTCCTGTGGGTCGCTCCATGGCAAGGCGTGTTCGCTGCCCTAACTCTGTTTGGAGTGCTCTTATTTGTCTGGTGTTCGATGCGCCTTCCTGAAAGCCTTGACCCTATAAACCAGCGCCCACTGGAATTACGTTCTGTCCTCAGTGCATATCGGTTAGCCCTCACCACTCGTGTGACTGTTGGCTACATGATGGCCATGACATTCATCTTTGCCTGCCTGTTCGCATTCATCAATTCTGCGCAGCAAGTCTTTATGGAACGCTTTGCGCTCGCTGACCTGTTCCCAATCGTGTTTGCAGCAATCTCAATCGCAATGGCCCTTTCCTCCTACCTGAATTCACAAATGGTGGAGAAGTATGGCCTCAGAAAAATGTCGCATATGGCATTGCTTGGCTTTACCGCAACTTCTGTTTTGACAGCAGCAATTGCCTACAGTGGTAATCTGACCATCGTGACATTCATAGCAATTCAGTCACTGGCAATGTTCTTCTTCGGCTTCATCGGCCCGAACTTCAACACCATGGCAATGGAACCATTGGGGCGCGTTGCAGGCGCTGGCTCGGCAATGATAGGCTTCATCACCACATTGATCGGAGCCCTGCTTGGTGCTGGCATTGGCAAGCTGTACAATGGGACCGAACTGCCCCTCGTCTACGGTGTCGCCTTGTTCTCGATCCTTGGCTTGATCTGCGTGCTGATCACAGAAAACGGCAAACTCTTCAAACCGCAGCACGAACAACAGCTCGCAACCGAATAAAACGAGAAAGCCCGCCACTCAGTCAGAGCAGCGGGCTTTGAATTTTCATGCGGCGAAGAGATCAGCTTGCAACAAGCAACTCTTCTTTCGCAGGCTGTACAGCAGCCATGTAATCCTCGATCATCAGCTTCGTAATATCGCCCGGAACAAAACTGTGCGGCCCGATTTCAGAAACCGGTGTCACTTCAGCAGCAGACCCAGTCAGGAAGCACTGTTCAAAGCCTTCCATCTCTTCAGGCATGATACGACGTTCAATCACTTCGATACCACGAGCACGTGCCAGATCAATCACAGTGCGGCGTGTGATACCATCAAGGAAACAGTCCGCAATCGGAGTGTGGATTGCACCGTCTTTGATGAAGAAAACATTGGCACCAGTCGCTTCAGCAACACGGCCCTGCCAGTCCAGCATCAAAGCATCGGAATAACCTTTTGCTTCAGCAGCATGCTTGGAGATTGTGCAGATCATGTACAGACCAGCTGCCTTCGACTTGAACGGTGCGGTCTTTGGATCTGGGCGACGATATTCTGCCAGATCCAGACGAATACCCTTCAAACGCTCTTCTGGAGAGAAGTAGCTTGGCCACTCCCAGGCAGCAATCGCCAGGTGGATGGTGTTGGACTGAGCCGAAATGCCCATCATCTCACTGCCGCGCCAGGCAACCGGACGCAGGTAAGCGTCTGTCAGGTTGTTCTCGGCTAGCATCTGTTTACACGCACCGTTAATCTGCTCTTCGCTCCACGGAATAGTGAAGCCCAGAACCTCTGCAGAAGCATGTAAGCGTTTGGTGTGTTCTTCCAGCTTGAAGATCTCGCCGCCATAGGCGCGTTGACCTTCGAACACACTGCTTCCGTAGTGCAAACCGTGCGTGAGCACGTGCATCTTGGCCTCTGACCACGGAACAATTTTTCCATCCAACCAGATTGAGCCTTCTAGTTGATCAAAGGGTATACCCGCCATTTCTCTTCTCCATATGGCGAACAATTCACGGTGCAGGCAAGGCAAGGACTTGCCAGTCAAGGTGTGTTCTAGCTAAATCAATGAGTTTATAAAGGATAGGTATACAGAGCAGCCGTATTACAACTACAGATGATCAATACCTACCCACGACGTAAAACCGATGAAGAAATTAATTTTTCAACTATTGCGCACATGCGACATGTTGAGTTCTTTCCTTTCTTCAGCGATGAGTAACTTGTAACTATCATTCTGAAATAAGTCAACATGACTGACGTATTTTTTATGAGATTAAAAAATAGGCAGTTGTCCGGGACAGGAAATGAATAAAAAAGACAGCGATTCACCACGGTTTGACCTTATTGAACTGTTTTTCTTCGCTTATCGCGATTTTACGGGTGATCCGGATGTGCTTCTTGATGAGCTGGGTTTTGGTCGTGCCCATCACCGTGTTCTTCATTTTGTGCACAGAAACCCCGGAATCAGAGTCTCTGACCTGCTCGACATTTTAAAAATCACGAAGCAAAGTTTAGGACGTGTTTTGAAACAGTTGGTGGATGATGACTTCATTTGTCAGGAACCAGGAGCGTTGGACCGCCGTCAGCGCCTGCTATATACCACTGAAAAAGGTACAGAATTTTGTGCCCGACTATCCAAACTCCAGTCCCAACGTATTAATAAGGCGATCTCCATGATGCCAGATGGCAGTGATGAGATTGTCCGCCAGTTTTTATATCTTATGATTGATGAGAATGATCGCAGCGAAGTTGCCCGTCTCATCACCAAACAAACAGATTGAGGAATTACCGTGGCCCGCTCTGCTCTTCTGGAAGATGATGCACCTCACATTCTCCTGATTGATGATGACAGCCGTATCCGCGACCTGCTCCAAAGGTTTCTCGGAGAAAGCGGCTTTCGGGTAACCGTCGCAAGAGACGCAGTAGAAGCCCGCCGCAGATTATCCGGCCTGGAGTTCGATCTACTCATTTTGGACGTCATGATGCCAGGCGAAAGCGGAATTGAGCTCGCAAAAGACCTGCGCCGTTCCAAAGCTGTCCCCATCCTCATGCTCACAGCCCGCTCCGATATTGAAGATCGGATTGAAGGACTGGAAGCTGGCGTCGACGATTATGTCTCAAAACCGTTTGAACCACGCGAATTGCTCCTTAGAATTTCCGCCATTCTCCGCAGAGGTGGCCCAAAGCCAAAAATGAAACTCGAAGTGTTGGCGTTCGGCCCGTTTCAATACAATGCAGAACGCGGTGAACTAAAACGCAATGACGAACATGTCCGCCTAACTGATCGGGAAAAACAAATCCTCAACACCTTCGCGGAAAAGCCTGGTCAAACTGTAGCACGAACTGACCTTGTGGGAGCAGATGCTGCACTTGGCGAGCGCACAATCGACGTTCAGGTGAACCGCTTGAGAAGAAAGATTGAGGAAGACCCCGGCAATCCCCTATACCTGCAGACCGTGCGTGGGATAGGTTATCGGCTTGTTACCAACTAGCTGCCATTATAGCAGCCAGCGCACAGGCGAGCAGCGAGAGGACAATGGGCTTATCAGACCGGTTCACACTTCCACAATGGATCAGAACGCTTTTAAAGCCCTACTTCGCGGTGACCAGCTGGCTGCATTATCGGCTTCCAAAGGGCCTTTATGTCCGTGCTCTGCTGATCATCGTCATCCCCTTCCTGATCCTGCAATCAGTCCTCGCTTTCGTTTTCATGGAGCGCCACTACGATCTCGTAACCAAGCGCTTGTCTGAAGCCGTAGTCCGACAGATTGCAGCTGTCGTCGATATGACAGAAACCTACAATCACGACGACAATTACGCGACACTGAAGCAAATCAGTGCTGGAGCTCTGGGCCTGTCTGTAACAGTGCTACCCAAAGAGCCGCTCCCACCACCAAAACCGAAGCCACTCTTTGACTTGGTGGATCGGTATATGACCCGTGAGATTGCTGCGCGCATTGGCAAGCCGTTTTGGATTGATACCGTTGGAGCTTCGAAATATGTCGAAATCCGCATCCAGCTGGAAAACAAAACACTCCGTATCATCGCTCGTCGCAGCCAGACGTATGCGTCGAATTCCCATATCTTCATCGTCTGGATGGTCGCCACCTCGTTGGTTCTGATCATTATCGCGGTCTTGTTCCTCAGAAACCAAATCCGGCCAATCGAGCAACTGGCAGATGCTGCTGAGGAATTCGGCAAGGGCCGACAAGTCTCCAACTTCCGCCCACATGGGGCTCGTGAAGTCCGCCGTGCCGCTCTTGCTTTCGTGGACATGCGCCGCAGAATTGAGCGCCATGTTGATCAGCGCACGACCATGCTTGCAGGCGTCAGCCATGACTTGCGAACGATCCTCACGCGGTTCCGTCTTGAGCTCGCCCTGCTTCCTCAATCTCCTGAGGCAGATGCTCTGCGTAAAGACGTCGACGAAATGAACCGCATGCTGGAGGACTATCTTTCCTTCTCCAAAGGCTATGGTGACGAGCCGCCTGCTCCGGTTGATATCTCGCTCATGCTGGAGGATCTGGAGGTCGAGGCAGAGGTTGTTGGCGCTGACGTTGCATCCTCCTTCGACGGAGATCCCCTTGTCATCGTCAAAGGCCGGGCCTTCCGGCGCTGTCTTCTGAACGTGATTTCCAATGCGGCGCGCTATGGCAAGACGCTGCGCATCAAGGGCAATCGAACACCCGACTGGCTGATTATTACAGTTGATGATGACGGTCCGGGTATCCCTCGTGAAGAGCGGGAGAACGTCTTCCGTCCCTTCCACAGGCTTGATACGGCCCGTAATCAGGACAGCGGTGGCTCAGGCCTCGGTCTGGCAATTGCAAGGGATATTGTGAGAAGTCATGGGGGGGAAATCTTCTTGCGCCAGTCTCCACTGGGCGGCCTGCGCGTTCGCATTCGCATTCCGATCTAGCTCACAGTGTGCACAAACACCAATAGCACCACATGGCATCCCATGCAGTGTTGAACCAGAATTCCCGGAAGTCGGGATGAGCAAGGCGGCAGGCAATACCTGCGCTATTTATTGGTAATGAGTCTTCGGCATCAGCTACACGCCTTGCCCGGGCTTTTTATAATGAACAACCTCGCCTCTTTTGCCTATAAGGCAC
>NZ_LMCJ01000023.1:77262-78188 GCF_001623085.1 Pseudovibrio sp. W74 | reverse complement strand
AGCTGCGGACCAGAGGATCAAATCCCGAGCATGGGCTGCTCAATTAAGTGGAAGTAGGTCTGCCAGCGCAAAAATCTGCCAAGTTAAACTTTATCATGACCCAAGCTCTGACCTGCATTCACAACGGGCCTGTTTTGCCAGCTTTTCGCAGCAGGAAATGAAATAGAAGTACATGATCGCCGCTTGGCCCCCAATAGCGATCATCCACTTCTTGCTAAGATCGAGGCAGGCACACCCGAAGGCTTCTACAGTAGCGGATATGAGCGATCTGGAAAATTTTTGACCATAACCGGTCATTCAACCTAACTCTAGGCGCGTCCGGCTAGTGCTTGACTTCAACCACAGGTCGATTTTGATCAACTTGTCGCTGATGGCTCATCCGAATCAGCATAACTTGATGCTGATCTGGTTTTCCGCTGTTTAGTGAATGGGAGCAGACTTTCTATTGCCTCTCCAGCAGACCTAACTTTCGTTGATTGGTCATACCTTGCTGCAATGCAAGCTCTGGATCTTAATCTTAGTTCAGTGCATAGACTCCAGGACATAATATGAGCTCGTTGCTGGTATTGTTGAGTTGCGGGTACAATGTAGCAGTTTGCCTCTTGAACGGAGCTCCTGCTGCGGTTGGGTAAGACCGTGGTAGTGGGGCAGATAAGAAAATGCGCGAAGGTGCCACCATCGCGCACTTTAAGATCTTGAGAGCACCTTATTCTGCAGGCACTAGCAGACCGAGACGTTCACGTTGCACATCACGGATAATCGCTTTTACGACAGAGATTCCCATGAGGGCAAGTACTGCCGAAAACGGCAGAGCACCAATAACCATCGCAGTCTGAATTGCACCCAGACCGCCGAGGATCAAGAGAGCGCCAACCACCAGCGCAAGACCAGTGCCCCAGAACAGGATGTGTGGCCGCGCTTTCGGG
>NZ_LMCJ01000023.1:72104-77229 GCF_001623085.1 Pseudovibrio sp. W74 | reverse complement strand
CTTCATCACCAGCCGCGTTGATCGTATTGATAACCAATACAGCAGAATCCGCTGTTGTGATCTGATAGGTCAGCAACAAAGCAACAACAATGATGGAGAAGATCCAGGCCATTGTTGGCTCTAAGATAACAGCAAGCGTCGCATAAAGCTGATCAGAAAGTCCCGTACCCGCAATCTCATTTTGCGCAGCGCCGGAAAGCTCCAGATCAATCGCGGTTCCACCCAGTGCAGCAAACCAGATGAAGCACATAGCAGATGTTGCGATCATGGCACCAAGCACAAACTCGCGAATGGTACGCCCCTTGGAGATGCGGGCCAGAAACACGCCAACAAATGGCGCAGATGCAATCCACCAGGCCCAATAAAACACAGTCCAGCCGCCTTGCCAGTCAGACAAAGCCTTGCCAGTGGCAGTGCCATCATCATTCCAGACGGTCAGCAGCAAAGACGGCAGTGAGGTGACATAATCAAATACACCCGTCAGAAGCGTCTGCACGCCAAAGAAAGTAGACCCGAAGAACAGGAAGAAACTCAGCAAGAAGAAACTCAAACCCATATTCAGGTTTGATAGCCACTTAATGCCGCGCCCAACACCAGAAAGTGCAGAAAGCGTGGATGCTCCAAGGATGACGACAAGCGCAAAAATGATGCCAGCATTTGAGGACGTTTGCTTGCCATCTGTCGCCACAGAGATGAGCCAGTCGCCAAAGCCAATGCGATGCAGGCCTGCTACCAGCTGCTCAACCCCGTAACCAATGGTTTGCGCAACGCCCAGAACGGTGGCGACAACGGCGATGATGTCGATAATCGCGCCGGTTGTTCCTGAAAGTTTATTGCCGAAAAGAGATGCCAGAGCTGAACGAATGGTCAATGGAAGACCACGACGATAAGCGAAAAACGCAAGAGCCAGACCACAAAGAGTATAACAGCCCCAGGCAGATAGCCCCCAATGGAAGAAAGTCCATTTCATCGCAGAAGGTACAGTGTCCCAACTGTTTGCAGCAATATTGCCTTGAATGACGTCTGGATTATTCTGAAGATGATAAAGCGGTTCGCCAGCAGCATAAGTCAGAAGACCGATACCAAGGCCAGCACCAAAAAGCATTGAGAACCATGAGAAGGTCGAGAACTCTGGGCGGTCATCATTTTTGCCCAGTCTTAAGCGTCCGGTTGCAGGGACAGCGGCCAGAGCCAGACATAAAACGATGTAAAAGGCCATCACATAGATGTACCAGAAATTAAAGTTGGCTAAGAGAAAGCCATTGATCTTGCCAAGAAAAGCGCCGGAGTGTTCTGGAAATCCAATCGCCCAGATCAGCAGCGCGCCAATTATGAACTTAGCACTGATCGTAACATCTTTTGCGAACCCGCTATAAAAACCACTGGTTGCGGTTTTAATAGTGAGTTCGGTGACAGGTGGTTTGATTGGCATAAATTCCTCCCATTTTGCCAAAGGAATACGCTGCGCGAGAGATTTGTTTTCTTCTCAGATGCATGAGCGCATTCTGTATTTTAGAAGTGGCATGCCTTGCCAAAGTCTGCTCTCCTGCGTTTTCCGCGAGGTCGTCCAGCAGTTCTTTTGCCTGGTTTTTGTTGTGCTTTGCCACTTTAATGGATGTAAAACCGCACGTTCCTTTCTTGTCAGAACTCTGCTTCCTGCTCCCGGCATGGCACTGCCGGTGAGATCACTGCTACATGGCAATGACCTCATCAGTAAGCGCCAAACCGCCTGCTCTAATTTCTTGCAAGTGCTGAAGTTAAGCAGCTCTGTCTTTCAGGCTTACTCTGCCAGCCGATCTTTCCAGTTTCCCGGATGAACCGTATAGAAAATGCGTGCTTTCGTGCCTCGGTAGACCAAACTGGTACCTTCAGGAATCCACATCACATCTCCGGCCTGCGCGGTCAGCTCGCCGTCTTTTGTGCCCAAACGAAACTCACCTTCAATGACGTAAACAATCTCGTCATAGAGAACGGTCCATTCCACTTCACAGCCATCAAACTCCGCAAACCCGGCAGCCATAGAAGGGCTCAGGTCCGGGGAGATCGCACGTCCAACCCTCGCAATGCCCGGAGGGCCTCCGCGATGGGTCATTTCAACGTCAGCAGCTTTAATTACTCTTGCGCTCATTTTATTGGTAACTCAGCATGATAGCGCGGCCCTGCTCAGCAAGGCGGGCGTTTAAATGGGGGGCTTCAGGAGAGCCAGCCTCAAGAGCAAAGACAAAGGCATGGGTTAGGTAAAACCCGGCCGCATCTGTGTTTCCGGCAGTTTCACTTTGATTGCCAGCTTCTGTGTAAAGCCGTATCAAGGCGTCCCTATCTTCTTTTGCGTGGGCGTCCAGCAACTCTCTATCCAGCGTTTCCCAGTTCATCGATTTAGCCTTTCAGTGAAATCGCGATGTTCTTGGTGCGCACGTAGTTGTAAAGCGCCTCAAGGCCCTTCTCACGGCCAAAGCCGGACTTGCCCACACCACCGAACGGAGTTGAAATTCCGCCTGCAAACCATTCGTTAACAAACACCTGACCTGCCCGCAACTTGCGGCCGATACGATGTGTTCTCGCCAGATCTTTGGTAAAGACCCCGGCCACCAGACCAAACTCCGTACCATTTGCCAGAGCTATGGCCTCAGCATCACTATCGAAAGGAGTGATGCACACAACTGGTCCGAAGATTTCTTCCTGCGCAACACGGCTTGCCGGATCAACATCTGCCAGAATTGTCGGAGCCATGAAATAGCCCTGACGTTCCAGAGATGAACCACCAGCTGCAACACGCGCCCCGCTCTGCCGGGCTGTTGATGTTATTTCTTCAATGCCCTTCAGCTGAGCAGCAGAGATAACAGGCGTATGCTCGGGGTTATCAAGACCATGGCCAACAGACAAGCCATTTGCTAGTGCGGCAGCACGTTCTACAACATCTTCATAGATGGAGCGATGAACAAGCACGCGGGACATCGCAGAGCAAACCTGACCAGCATTGTAAAAAATGCCGCTTTGCAGGCTGGCGATCACAGTGTCGATATCAGCATCTTCAAGAACAACAGCTGCGGACTTACCGCCCAACTCCATCAAAGATGGCGTAACAGGACCAGCTGCTGCACGTAAGATTGCCTGGCCTGTTGGCACTGAACCTGTGAAAACAATCTGGTCCACTTCAGAAGAAGCAACCAGTTTCGCACCAATATCGCGGCCAATGCCATTTAAGATCGAAACAGCACCTTTTGGAACATCAGCGCGTTCCAGCGCAACACCCAGCATCGCCAGACCGATCGGGTCCAGTTCAGGGGATTTGATGATCACAGAGTTGCCCGCTGCCATCGCTGGAGCCAGAGAACGGGCTGCAATGGAGACCGGGAAGTTCCACGGCACAATTTGCGCAGAAACGCCATAAGGCTCATAGACTGTGTAATCAACATAATCCGGGCCAAGCGGAATGGACTTGCCTTCAATCTTGTCGGCAACACCGCCATAATACTCAAAGTACTGAGCGGCCTCTTCAAATTCCTCATGCGCAGCACTGAGGGTTTTACCGCTCTCACGGCACAGAAGATCAGCACCCTCATCTGCAATTTTTCGGATCTCAGCAGCAATGCGCCACAACAAACCCGCGCGATCTGACGGACGCATGTCCGCCAGATCTCCACGTTCAAAACTTGCTCTGGCCGCTTCCAGCGCTTTGCCAAGGCTTTCTTCACCCGCCAGCGCACAATGCGCTAAATGCTCTGCGGAGCCTGGGTCTTCAACGGCAATACGGTTTCCACCGTCTCCCTCAACCCAGTTTCCAGCAAGGAAGTTGCGGGCAAGCCCATCTTTAATGAAGGCGCTCATACAGTGCGGCCCTTCTCAATCTGGGTCGCCACCCAGTGATGGAACGCATGGGTTGGACCATCCATAGCCGGGGAGAAGCGACCACCGTCAAACAACTCGCCATGACGGCCTTTTTGCATGCCTTCAACAACGAAGATGTCTTCCTTAAACACTGTCTTCCAAAGACCTGCGTTTTCGACACGAAGATCATCCAGCTCAGGAGCATCCTGAGGCGGCTTGGAATAATAGAGCTCGATATGCTCAACGGTATTTTCCAGATCCACCGGTTCTAAAATGATCGCAAAGACATGATCACGCTGTACACCGAGCAGAACGTTCGGATACACCGCAACATATTCGGCCCCTTCATCCCACTTATCACTCAAGCCATTGAAATCTGGCAGAACACGCCCGTCCTCAGACTTCAGCTGGCGGTAAACCAGTGAGCCCTGACCGGAATATTTGCCCTCTTTTTCAATATTGTAGTGATCTTCCAGGCGGGAGTAGCTATTCAGACCCGGATGAATCCAGGGCAGATGATAGCTTTCGCAGTAGTTCTCAACCGCAAGCTTCCAGTTGCAGTTCACATTCAGTTTGAATGAGGCGGTCTCTCCACCGTGGAAAATTGGCTGCTCGAATTCTTTCCAGCGCTCAATTAAATCCGCATGAGCCTCTTCAAACTCAGGAGCAGTCTCATCAATGTTAACAAACACCACATCACGCCAGATGTGCGAGCGGATGCGGGTCAGTCCGAGTTCTTTCAGATCAACATCTTCGTGGGTGTTCTGACCCGGACCGCCAATATGCGGCGTCGTGCGCAACTCGCCATTCAAACCGTAGCACCAGCTGTGATACGGGCAGCGAATTGCACCGCGGATCTTGGTTGGCTCTTCAACCAGGATCATGCCGCGGTGGCGACAGGTGTTCTGGAACACGCCAATTTCACCAGTACGGTCTCTGACCATAAGCAGCGGCATACCGAGGAAATTGATCGGCTTTGCGTCACCTGCTTCAGGAATGTCCTTACCAAATCCGATACCAGACCAGTTGGCAAACAGAACGGAGCGCTTTTCTTCGGCAAAGATAGCCGGATCAATATAGTGCTCGTTCGGCAGGCCCTTGGCGTGATTAACCGTTGTCAGCACGGAGCTCAGTTGATCAACATTGGCAGTGATAGGTGATGTTGGGATATGCTTGTTCATTAGAACTCCTCCAATTCCAATCTGTGTGGAACATGGAGGAAATTCAGAGGGTCTCTCAATATCAGAAAAGTTAAATCTCAGATGAGCTGAATTAATCTGTCTGACTTTTGACCTCT
>NZ_LMCJ01000023.1:50716-72036 GCF_001623085.1 Pseudovibrio sp. W74 | reverse complement strand
GAGCCAGTCGCGTAACAGTTTAGCTCCCTCGGATATTCCATCTTCCCGGGGACAAACGGCATGGAACCGATGAGGCGCAGACAGGACGGTGGGGCCAATCGGGATCAGTGCTCGGGTTTTTAGAAGCGGCCTGATGAGGCGTTGCCAACCAAGGGCAAGCCCCGCCCCATCCTGCGCAACTTGCAGGGCGATGGCGTAGTTGTTAACCCGGATACCGTTTGCAATCGGGCCATCATACCCAAGTTGCTGAAACCAGTCGCGCCAGGATGTCCAGGTGCGATCCTCAGATTCCAGATGGATCAGACGTTGCCTTGCAAGTTCTGCAAGGCTGCATCCCGTCAGCGTGTCGGCCATGTCTTTGTTGCCAACAGGCACCAGACAATCGCGGTACAATTCCACCTGCTCAAAACGTCCGCCGGTTTCCTGACCGTATCGGATGTAAAGATCCAACTCCGGCACACTGCGAAAAGAGCGATCCACAACCACCTGATTCACCGTGATATCCGGATACTCCTGCCAAAACCGCACAACAGATTGAGAAAGCCAGAGCGAAGCGACTGCGGAGGTTGATCCGACAGTAACAACGTCACTTGCATTGCGCTCTCTCACCGATTGCAGCCTCTGAGAGATCTTTGCAAAAGCAGAGGCAACGGTCTCATAAAGCTGCTCGGCTTCTTCGGTCAGCTCAACGGCTCGGTGCACTCTGCGAAACAGGGAAACGCCAAGTTCTGCTTCCAAAGCTTTAATCTGATGACTAACTGCCCCTGGGGTGACCGAAAGCTCCTGAGCTGCGTTTTTAAAGCTTAAATGCCTCGCTGCCGCCTCAAACGCGGCAAGCGTCGTCAGTGGTGGCAAATTGTAATAGCGACGGGCCATTTTGTTGTTCTCTCGGCTGTCAGATTAGATGATTTCACGTCACATAGTTTTTTTTTGATATTGAAGACAAGATCTTATTTTGTTGTGAAATACCTCTGATATAGGAGGGTTTCAACTTGGGACATATCGGAGACATCGGCAAATTGCCGCCCAAAGATACGCCATCGGGCTGGGTTCCATTAAGTGAACTTTCCGTCATGGGTATTGCACCGCACACAAATCAAACAAGCAAGTTTGACTGGGTCGTGGTTGGTGCTGGCTTTACTGGTTTGGCAGCTGCTCGCCGGTTGGCTGAGCTAAATCCGGAACACAGCATTGCGCTGATTGAGGCCATGCCGATTGGCTGGGGTGCTTCCGGTCGCAATTCAGGTTTTGTGATTGACCTGCCGCACAAATTTGATCTTGATAGCGACGATAAAGAACGTCTTTCCGCCATTTTGCGGCTTAACACAACAGCTCTTACAGATCTTGAGCAGCACACACAAAACCATCAGATTGAGTGTGAGTGGTCTAAGGTCGGAAAGCTGCAAGCGGCAATGAACGAACGCGGCACCGCGAAGATGCAAGGCTTCATGAAAGCTCTTGATCGGATCGACGTACCTTATTCGGTTTTGGATCGCGATGCACTGCGTTCCATGACAGGTACGGGTATTTACACTGGTGCAGTGCACACATCAGGCGGCGTCCTGATGAACCCGGTAAAACTGGCACGCGGACTGGCAGGGTCGATGCCTGAAAATGTGCAGGTTATGGACGGATGTCCGGTCATCAAATTTTCGCGAGGAGATGATTTCAACACGCTGACTGTGCGTTATCAGGGTGTTTCAACGCAAATCCAAAGCCCGAAAACACTCCTTTGCACCAATGCATTCACGAGTGAATTTGGTTTCCTGAAAAACCGCATGGCGCCCGTCATCACTTTTGCCTCGATAACGCGCCCGCTGACTGATGAGGAAATGACCGCTTACGGCGGCGAGCTGGATTGGGGACTCACCCCGGCAGATCCGGGTGGAACAACCTTGCGCATGACGCAGGATCGCCGACTGCTGATACGCAACCAATATGATTATGCAGGCAACTATGGTGCTAGAGATGAGCAGCTGGAAAAGATTGTGCTGCAACACCGCGCCTCATTCCTTACACGCTATCCGCAACTGGAAGCCGTGTCATTTGTGAGCACCTGGGGCGGAATTTGCGGTCTTTCACGCAATCATGTGAGCTTTTTCGGTCAGGTAGCAAACAACGTCTGGAATTCGTCCTGTCACAATGGTGTCGGGGTTGCGCGCGGAACAATTTCCGGCCGACTGATGGCAGAAGCTGCCTCTGGACAACGTAGTTCCCTATTGGAAGATATGGAAAAAGTCTCCGGTCAACCGGCTTTAAACCCGCCTGATCCATTCCTGGGTCTTGGTGTTCGCACACGATTAAAACTTGCCGCATGGCAAAGCAGGGAGGAAGTATAATGGCAACTCACAGAGCCAAACTCATAAAAAAAACCGTGCTGAGTGCCGATACAACGGACTTTTGCTTTGCGCTTGAAGAGGGCCAGTTCACAGGTCTGGAACCCGGCGCTCATGTAGACATCCGCCTCAACGATGATCTGGTGCGCCAGTACTCCATTTGGAACTGGGACCAGAACGGCAAGTGGCTCAATGTAGCCGTGAAGCGCGAAGATGCAGGCCGTGGCGGATCTCTGGCCATGCACGCGTTAAATGAGGGCCAGAGTGTGCAAATCGGCATGCCGCGTAACCACTTCGTGTTGCAGGATGGCCCAAATCACAAAACCCTCATAGCTGGCGGCATAGGCGCTACCCCAATTTTCGCCATGGCGCGCCAACTGCAAAATTCAGGGGCTGATTTTCGGGTGATTTATCTCGTCCGTTCAAAAGAATTAGCTGCTCTGGATGATGCCTTTTCCTCGCTTAACCTTGGTGATCGCTATCAGCTTCACTGCGACGAGACCTCCGGTCCCATTGAGCTAAAAGAAGTGATGCAGTCCGTACCGCTTAATGGAGACATTTATACGTGTGGACCCGAACCATTACTCAACGCCATTCTTGAGGCAGGAAAATCCCTGCGTGGCGGCACAATTCATTTCGAGCGCTTCGCAGCCTCTTCTGATGTAGACCACGGTGACAATACTGCATTTGAAGTTGAAATTGAATCAACTCAGGCGGTCTATCACGTTGGCCCGGATGACAGTATTTTAAGTGTGCTGAAACAGAACGGAATTCATGTTGACGTAGGCTGCGCCGAAGGCCTTTGCGGATCTTGCATGGTGGATGTGGTTAGCGGAGATGTGGATCACCGCGACGGCTTGCTCACTCCAGAAGAACAAGCTAGCAATGAAGTCATGTGCCTGTGCGTTTCCAGAGTGAAATCACCTAAAATAACGCTCGGGCTATGATGCAATAACGGGTTGTAGTTGCAGCCTTGAGACTGATTAGCGGCTTGAAAAGCAGTGTTTTGGCTCACGATTACGGCGGTAGGTGTGAACAATGAGGCAAAACACAAGGGTCCCTATGCTATCATTGAGAATGCCGTTAAAGGCATTCAGCGTAGGATCTGCAACGCAATTCCATTGTAGAGATGATCCGCATTTTGCTTGCAAGATTGCGAGGTGAGAACAGCTGTGCCGCCAAGAAGATATCTCTTTGGGGCTTTATTACAGCTGTTCAAAGAAGGTTTTTGAAGCTGGCAGGAAACGATTTGTTGGTGAAACAGCTCGACAGGCGAGCTCTAGTGAAATTAAGCATCTACGCTAGGAGGCACGTGAGCTCAAAGAGCTGGAGTGGGAGAATAATAAACTCTCATACTGACCAGATCGAGAAGTCGCAAAAGACTGCAGGCTCAGTCAAAATTAAGTTACATACGAATGGATGTATAGGGCTCATTCAACGACAGTTTTCTAAGTATCAAAGTTTCATACCGAAGAGCCCATTGCTGCCATTCGCGAGGCGCAGATCTTCGCGGGTGCAGCAAATCATTTTTGACCAAAACCGGACATTCGCGCACCCTTGCGGTATTCTTAGCCGGAACATGCTCTCAACCTGTAGTGGCTCCCACCTAGCATTCTGATAAAGGTAGCAGATACCACTTTCTTAGAGGCGTAAGAAGTTCGGACTTATCTGCCGTTCGCTACACTGCAAGAACGCAGGTAAGTAAATGACAGTTGCTAGCATCTGTCCGGCACATAAGCTGAGACGGAAGGAGAAAAATGAGCGTGCCTTCAGCACTATCGTCTGCGGGTATGATTTCGATTGCCAGTGCTTATTGTTGGGTCTGGCACGCAAACTGTTGTTGAAAAATGGAACAGTGTTTGGTGCTGTGACCATCGGACGATGCGGTGAGCGTGCAGGCAACAGTCCAGTCGCCATGCGTCTCATGCACAAGGCCGGTATAAGATGATGGAGGTGGCGTACTTTAGTACTCAGTGTGTTTTAAGAAGGCTTGCCCACCGCTGTTGATCCCCGGCGGCGGGCATGATGATCTGTGCGGTGGTGGTGGCTCAAGGATGATCAGAAACGCAGGGTAAGGTTTGCCCTGAGCCCCTGATCAGTGAGCCCAGAACCGAACCGGCCATTATAGGACAATCCAACGGCTGCATCCTCTCCAAGGTCAACTGCAGCGCCCAGATCAAGCACTAGGATATCTCTGGCAACTGGCGCACCGGCGACAGAGAAGTTACTTCCACCATTAAAGGCATGGCTGGCAAACGGCTCCTTGTCGCCGAACGCATGCTGCCAAGCGGCTTGCGCTGAAAGCTTCGCGCTGAACTCACCAAGGTCAGCCAGAGTTCCTACTCGCAGCCCGATAGTGGTATAGGTGCTATCTATGGTTTCGTGACCAGCCGTCAGAGCCGCTGTGCCACCAGTTTCAGAGTACCCGTTGCTGGATAAGCGGACGTAGGACACATTGGCAAAAGGTTCCAGACTGCTCGTGTTGTGATCAAACCGGTATCCCACCTCACCAAAGAGCTGTGCAGTTCGCGCATCATAGGAACCAGCCAGGTTTTCAGAGAGGCCAGTAAAAGCAACCCAGCGTGCTGTGTCGATATCATGCCATGCATAGCTGCCACCAACACGGAGCCCCAGAGCATCAAACTGAGCTCCACCATAGGCACCAAAATACACTGTATCTACTGTTGCAGAGGACTTTCTGCCATTCGCCTCTAACCTGGTATCATCATAACCGCCAAAAGCTCCAAGACGGGTGTTATCACCGATCAGGACATCGCCTCCCACAAACAACCCGCCGATCGAGCGATCAAACCCTGCAGTGTTGTGGTTTCCACTCCAGCTCCCCCAAGCGCCAAAGCCATGCCCCCAGAAGGTGGCGTTCTCGCTGATACGTTTTTCAGCCTGTGCCTGTCCGTCGGCGGTCACAGCTACCGTTGCAATGCGCATACGGTGCAGCGCAGCTTCGCGTGCAAAGCGGCTGTCCTCAAGCAGCGCTGTCCTGATTGAAGCGTGTACTTCGCCAGAGAGCTGATCAAGCGCCTGCGGTGCCTCTTCACCTGAAAGGTTGAGCACCGCGCTGTATAAAGGCCCGCTATCAAGCGAAAACACACCGCCGCCCGTTGCGCATTGATTGGCGCTCATTCCTGAAGCGCAGAACGTGGGCACGGCAAGTTCTGAAGTCAGAAAAACACTATTAGGATCATAGGACAGAGCAAAATTGAGGAATGCAAAATCATCGGTTGGTGTAGGGGAAATGAATGTTCCATTAATGCCGTCATTTGCGGTGATGATGGTGTAAATCGTGCCAGCGGTATAGGTCGATCCGTCATCAGTTCCGCTTTCCGGCAAGACATGCACCGTTCCACCATTGATCGTGACGGTGTTACTGGCAGCAAGCAGATCATTATTGACACCCGCTGCAGCGCCGCCGTCGTTCAGCTCAACCTCATAAACCGAACCGGCATTGAAAACAGTCGATGTCGTGTTCATCGTACCAATGGAGTTACCAGGTGCAATCACAGCACCGGAGTTGACTGTAACTGCTCCCAGTGTACCCGACCCTCCAAGACTGCCACCATCAGTCGTAACATCTCCAATGAAACCATCAACAACCAGTGCTCCACCAGACACTGTGGTGTTACCGGAATAGGTGTTGTTGCCGGTTAGGATGAGTGTTCCGAGATCAGTCTTTTTGAGAGAACCGGTTCCAGTCAAGTTGGAGGCGACGATAGTCGAATATCCCGCACCTGTATCAGTACCATCTCCGACCCGGATCGCAGTTGCTCCGGTAAGTGCAATATCTCCGCCCGAAACTCTGTATCCGTCCGTTGCAAACTGCATGCCTTTGGAGACAGACACCCCGGCACTATCTACCGTGACAGTATCTGCCTCTGCCTGAAAGATCAGGAAGCTGTCTGGATCGTGTGGCGCGCTTCCCGAACCGTCGGCATTAGTCCAGTTGGTACCAATTGCGCTCCAAGTGCCTGATCCGCCATGAATGGTGCCGTCTGCACTGGTTACCGCCCCATTCCAAAAACTCAGCAGGTTAGCATTGACTAACAAATTGACCTGACCCGCTGTGGCGGTTTGGATGTCGTAGTTGAACTCCGTCGGCGCTAGACCTATTTCAATGTCGTTATCGGTCAAACTGCCGCCATAGGTGATCAGGTTATAGACCCCGGCGTCAAAACCACCCGCATCAGTGATATTGAGCAATCCATCCAGTGTCAGATCACCGCCAACAGCAATGAGGTCGCTGTCCACACCCGCCGTTCCGGACGGAGAGCCGAGTTCAAAGTCGAGGACTGAGGCAGCTGTCAGACTAAGGTTGCCGCCGACTGTGAGCGTACCAGGGCTATTGCCTGCAGCAATTGTTCCGCTTGTGACTGTTGCCGAACCGTTGATCGTGCCTGAGCCGCCAAGGGTGCCGCCATTGACTGTCACATTACCGATGGTGCCATTAACAATCAGCTTGCCACCAGAAACAATGGTGTCTCCGGTGTTGGTATTCGTCCCTGTCAGGATCGTAGTGCCGGAAAGCTGATTGACACTGCCAGCCCCGCTGATATCCGCGGAAAAGGTGTAGTCACTATCCGTATGGTTGAAGTTGATCACCCCGGTTCCGTCTCCGAACTCAACCGTGGATGCATCAAGCGTACCGGCTACAGCAGCTGTTTCACCACTGCCCGCACCGATATTCAAAACGCCAGAACCCGTTGAATTAGAACCCAGCCGGGTCACCCCGGACACACTCACTGTTGCATCGTTGGAAATCGTCAGAGTACCATCGCCATCGCGGCCGACATATAGATTCTCTGAATTGTCCCAGGTTGCCCCGGTGCCGGTCACCTCAACAATGCCGGTTGAGTCTTTGTAACGGCCGATAAAGCCGGATATATTACTCACCGTGCCGCCATCAGACACCGTCAGAGAGCCCCCCCCATCGCGGCCGACACTCAGATTGCCCGAATTGCCCCAAGTTGATCCGGTGCCGGTCACCTCAACAACGCTGGTTGAGCCTTTGTAACGGCCAACATAGCCGTAGTTACTATTCACCTTACCGCCATCGGATACCGTCAGAGTGCCATTGCCAGATCCTCCGACAGCTAGAATGCCTGAATTGACCCAGATTGATCCGGTACCGGTCACTTCAACACTGCCGGTTGAACCGTTGCTATAACCGATGTGGCCGTACCAATTACTCACCATGCCGCCATCGGACACCGTCAGAGTGCCGTTACCATTGTCACCGATACTGAGATCCACTGAATTGTCCCAGGTTGACCCGATGCCGGTCACCTCAACGGCGCCGATTGATCCTCTGTTATCTCCGATATAGCCGTAGTTACTATTCACCACGCCGCCATCGGATACTGTCAGAGTTCCTTCGCCGCTGTAGCCTACCCTCAGATTTTTTGCCTTTGCAGTTCCGTTGGTGGTTTTATCCGTTACATTGGTCGGATTGGGTGCTGTGGTATCGATGTAAACACTTCGTGCCCCATTCGGGATAATATCCCCAGACCAGTTGTCCTCAGCAAACCAGTCGGTCGAGTGGTTACCTTCCCAAGTCTGCCCAAAGGCGTCGGTTGCTACGGACAACATCAAAGGTCCTGATACAATTAGCCCTGCCGCAAGATAGGGCGCTCGACTTGCTGTAGTGCCGGCCACTTTGGTCATGCACCCACCGCACCGCAGATGGTCCAGAAAATGATCGAAATATGTTCCTGAAGGGGGCGTAATCATGCGGCTATTGGAACTCTTGGTTCAAAATCTTTGATGTATCCATCTCACTCCAAAACCTGATCGTTTTGATGTGAAATGACGCGGAATTTGTCGATGCCTGTTCAGGAACACTCGTCAGTTTTGGGTATGGCTTCCCGAAATGAGTAAAATGGTACCTGCGAAGTGCTTCCGGTTCGGATGGACACTTTTTATGGGCAACGCGCTCATGCGTAACGGTTGCTGCCACTCATTCGGATTGGAGCGGTGGAGAGCAAAAATGGGCAATTGGATCAGATAAAAAAGGTGGCTTTTTGCTATTTATTGCCGCTCATTTCGTCAGGCTCAAACCATCCTTGCCAAGCCTTCCAACTTCTTCATGGGTTGAAAATACCTAGATCCCTGAACCTTCACAACAGAAAGAAATTGAAGGCATTATTGCTATTAGCTATGAAGCAGAGGATGATGAATGCGGTCTCTTTTACGAGGTGCATCAATGGCAAAAAATATAGAGTAAATCTTGGATATGAGACTGCACCAGCCGCATAACATGCTAGAGGCGGCGATGGTTGTCATCAACGCCAAGTGAGTGGATCAGCGTTTTGAGCGGGCGTGAGCAATTGGCAAAATGCAAGGGTCGCCAGCAACATTGCTTGGAAATCAATCGGAGACATGATGTTTTTCGAATGGACTAACAATTGCCCTTCATTGAATGACGCTTGATAGAGTTTCCGGTGTAGCTTTATTGCGGAGTTCCACATCTAAGCATGTGGATCCTCTAGAATAATGTGGGACAGTTCTCTGTTCACAGAGTGAATGTAATTTGCAGCCCAGCTCAGGCCGTAGACAATTGTGGCACAGCCAAGCGTATGGGCCAGTGCAGTGTGCAATTCTGCTAGAAAATATATGCTATCCGCACGCTCCCAACTAGCCAAAGTAAGTCCCAAATAGCTGCTAAGTCCTTCATTTACTGCCAATCTCACTCCGCCAACGAGAGGTAAAACAGCAAGAAGAGCAAATAGCACTGTGATTGATAGGCGTAAAAACCAATGGTGCGATTTGTTGAGAAGTCTGCGCTTGTCTACAAAGTAAAGTAGGATGAGTTTTCCAAGAACGGCAATCAAGAGTCCCATACCCCAAAATGCATGGAAGCGCGTGTAGCCAGCCGCGTCGATCTCCGCTGGTTTTTGTTCGAGGCCCCCAATTCCGAGCAGAAATTGCAAAGCACCCAAAGCCAGAATTGCCCAGGTAAATATCTGAGATAGTTTCCTGATTTGAGTATTGTAACCTGAAAACTGCATTGCTTACCCTTCTTCTAGTATCCAACTTCTCAGTATTTTCATTTGCAGAAAATAGTTAGGCCTTGGACTTTCACAACAGAAAGAAATTGAAGGACTTATTGCTATTAGCTATGAAGCGGAGGAGGGTGAATGCGAGCTCTGTTGCACAACACTTCAGTGGCGAAATCCAGCGCAAAGCGCGGGTATTACACCGCGGTGATGATCAAGTTAACTTGCAGCCTGTCATGGCCATGAGTGCCGATGAGAAAATACAATTGTCATTTAACAATCTTTGCGATGCTGATGATCGATAAGGGAGGGTAAAGACTAAGTCGCTTTGCGGCTTGCATGTTTACGAGTACTGAAAATCGTTCGAGAGCCCTGATTGATAGTGCTCCAGGTGACTTTGCTTTGAATAAAATTTCGTAGGCCTGAGAAGCTGCTAATTTGCCTACGTTTTTGTAGCTGTTAGAAACAGACATAAGGGCCAGGCCGTTGCGAACCATTTGCTCATATGCACTAAAAACCGGCAGGTTTTCTGATATTGCAGCTTCTGTGTAACTTTGCCGGTTTTCGAGATTAAAAGAGCTGGATCCAACATATAACGCGTCTGCGCCCAGGGCTTTTGCCTCGGCAATCTTGAGCGGAATTTCTGCTGGATCTGCCCGTTCGTCCGCGCCAAGACTATATTCAAGAGAAATGACCTCAAAACCCAGTTGATCTGAAAGTGCCGCCAACTTTTGAGTGTTCTGGTGAGAGTTAACTGCGTTCGACTCGTTAATAACCGCGAGATGCTTTATGGGTTGGTACTCAAAAATGTGTTTGAGCTGTACAGTCTCATTCACACGATTATGCACGCCAGTTACCAAGGGCCGCCCTGAGGTTTCATGGTCTACGATAATGCCTGCACGAACCGGATCTGCGACAATCATAAAAAGGGATGGGATGTCACCCAAACCTGAGCCTATACCGTAATCTGCAATCGTGCCAATGAGAGAACGCGTGACTGAAGTCCCCCAGGTGACAACAAGATCGGGTCTCTCTTTGAGGAGCAGTTGCTTCACTTCCGGCAAGAGGCTTTTGTCTTTCGCCACATCAGTGACGATCACGTTTACAGGAAGCTTTCTGCTTTTGAAAAAATGAGTGAAGCTTTTACAAGCCTCTTCACAGCCACGCCAAACAACCATGCGCACCTGATAAGCGTCCGAGTCGTCCTCTCTGGCTCTTGTAGCCCCCGCCATTAAAATAAGGGCAACTATGATGAGCATCACTTTAGGCATGAGCTTGCACCTCCTGCTTTGAGGAGCGTGAAACCAGAAGCATTATGAGTCCCGAGCCAATAATCGCAGCACCGAGAAGTGCGGCAACAGTGGTATACTCTTGCTTTACAAGCAGTGCTGCTACGATAAGTGGACCAGCAGCGCTGCCGACACGCTCAAACATACGAAGATAACTCAGCGCACCTGTTCTGCTAATTTGTTGCTCCTTCTCGACTGCTTCCATGACCGCAACCATGATGGGAGCCTTGATGAAGGCATGAGCGAGGCCTACCAACGCGACCACTATAAACACAGCGATAATGTTCGTGTTTTGGTATAGAGCCATCAGAGCCACTCCTGACGCAATTGTTGCATAAGTGATCACGGAAAGATTTTTTCCAAGCTGATCAGAGAGACGAGAGGCCAGTGGGCTGATTGGTATAATAATCAAGGAATAGGCCATCATAATCCGACCAATCTCAGATTGACTGGCATCCAAGCTGGCCAGATAGATTGGAACAAAGAAATAGAGGAATCCTGTGAGGACAATTTTGGTCGGAATTGCGCAAAACATCAGGATTGCCACGAACTGCGTGTTTCCTAAGAGCGTTATCAAAGGCTTACCTGCTTTTGATGTTGTTGAGACGGTATCCGACTTGAAGCTTGGCAACTCGTTTTGCAGCATTCGCCAACCCAGAATACCTGCAAGGACCATAAGACTGATAGCGATGACGAAAACTGGCTTATAACCAACCCAATCAGCCAAAATTGCACCAATTGCCGTTCCACACATAGTGGCTGTCATGGTAACACCAACATAGGTTGCCATTGCTTTTGCGCGGCTCCCTTCGTCTGCGACAGCAGCAATATAACTCTGGCAACTGATTGTAATAATCCCGTAACCGATTGCAGTAATCGAACGAGCAATAACAATGTCAGTTGCGTCTTGGGCTAAAATACAGAAAATGTAACCACCGATTGCAGGTACCAAACCAGCGAGGTAAAGCTTTTTGTTGCTGAAACGTTCAATAAGCTGTCCTGAAAACGGTGAGATGATAGCGACGACCAGCATGAAGGCTGAAATCGGCAGGCCCGTCATGATGTCTTTTTCGAACCAATCGTTTTCATCGTAATACTCCATGGAGAAAAACGGTAGAAACGACTTTTGAAGCTCATCAGCTAAGCAAAATACAAAAAGTGGTATCCGTGCATCTGCAATAGACGCCTTGTTACCTTCTTCGACACGATACAACTTGTATTTCTTAGCGAAAGTACGCAACTCTTCGCGTGATATATTTTTTGCCTGCTGCAGTTGCTCAAGCGTTTTACGAATTTTGGCGTTTTGCCGGTTCATCGTTGCAATGAACCGACCGGCCCAATCTTTGCGGTCAGAGCCAAGATATGTGCCCAAATGCCCTCCAGCACACTTTACGATGGCTGTTTCAACAAGACGTAGTGGCACTGTTATGGTTGAACTGACGCAAACAATCACGACTTCAACCGCAATCAGACATGCCGCCAAGAGAAGAACAAATGTATCAAGAAAGATACTGGTGAGCTGACTGTTGACGTACTCCTCATCCAAAGTGGTTTGCACTCGAGCAACAGGAGCACCATTCACAACTACATCCGTTAATACCGTCTGTTTCCTGTTGTCAGAACCAAAAATAAACACTCCTAACTTCGAAAGGGAGTCGAAGGTTTGCTGAGCAAGTAAAATGGCATTGCTCTCGGTACTCTCACGCTCCAAGGGGAGTGTCTCACTCTCTCCCAAATGCACCGGAGAGTTAACTGCAACAATAGAAATTCCACTTATTTCCTTGTGTTCTGCAGTTAGGTCAGTGAGGTACTTTTTAACTCCTCTGATTTCAGAGAACGGAATACCAATCTCGCTAGCATATTCCAGATTTTGCTTGACGGTTTCGCTAACGCTCCGTGCCTTTGCAAGCAAGAATGGGTTTAGGCCAGAGTTAAACTCCGCCAGAGTAACAACAACACTTAGAAATGCTGCCACCGACATAGCAACTGACATAGTCAGCAAAAAGTGTCTTGAGAATCTTGAGAATATCGTCACGTCAACTTTCCTCAAGACTATCGCTCAGTTTGGTGACTGCGCTGACACTAGACATTTTTGAAAGGTCAAGTAGTGCTGTTTCTTGCATTCTCTTGCCCTTCGATATCTGTTTTTGCAGCTCATCAGATCCCTTGGGATCAAGAGTTCCCAAATCCGCCTTACCAGACTTCCTGAAGTAAGACTTTCGAGCATGTAATTGGAACAAGGAGAAAAGGCCTATCGAGATTGCAACGATTGCAAAAATACCCAGATACATAAGTGTGAGACGGGACCATGTGTCTCTCACTTTTGCTGATAGCTCCTTAGTATGCTCTGAGACTAAAATAGCTCCCATAATGGAGTTTGAAGAGTCGCGCAGTAAGCGGCCAGCGTACAGATACTCCCCACTTTCACGTGTTATGGTCTTATCATCACTCGTTAGAACGCCGGGCAGAACCTCATTCATATCTTCTTGCAAGACATTGCGATCTCCGGAATGAGCCAGGATCGTGCCCTGAAGATCTAAGAGAATAATTTGATGAATCTTTGGGTCGCGCAAGCGCTCGCGTTCGATCAAAGCGTCCAGATCGGATATTTCATGCATGCTCAGGCCGACAGCTTCCGCTCGCCGGATAACCACGTCAATAGCGCTCGCGGTGACTTGCAACCGAGATGATGTTGCCTCGACAACCAGTGTTCGAAACTTAAGCAAGCTTAAAGCACTTTGGAGCGCAAGCATCACTGCAATAACCGCAAGAGTCGAAACAACAACTCGCGATCTAATACCAGAAAGCATCTGAGTATCCATAAACTAAGGTCTCTAATCTTATCGTCACGTGTAATTTGAAACTATGACGTTCGCCGGATTATCTGGTTGTAAGGCGGGTCTGAGGCACAGCAGCTAACGGGCGTCGTCTTGGTTATGTGGAGCAGCTGTGGCACCAATCGGACAAGTACCACCTCAAGTTTCAGTTGGGTGACAAGTACTATATTCTCACATTACTTGATATTTCGATATTACCTGAACTTACTACATACTAATAGAATTTTGATTTGATAATATATCGCATTTTTGCAATTTATTCATTTGATAGGATAGAGATAATTCAATAAACTCATCATATATACGTATTTTTTATTTAAAAATATCCCATTACTACTTAATGGTATCAAAATTAATTGCTGTATTATTGACATCTACTAACAGCAAATATAGATCTCTCAGTCCGAAATGCACACTATCGCAACCTCGAGTTAAACACAGAGATTAATTGTAACGCGGAATGCGGGCTCTCGTTACTTATCATCGCTCATTACATTCGGTTCGTTCGATTTCCATTTTGCGCTCTAGTAAAACTACGGACTGTGAGTAAGCAACTCATTAGACCACCGCAACAAAAAGAAATTGAAGGCCCTATAGCTATAAGCTATGAGGCGGAGGAGGGTAATTGAGTACATTGACCATTCAGAGACTTGAGATCTTTCGAGCAATCTATGAGAATGGAAGTCTTACTCAGGCAGCGTCAGAGCTTAAACTTGCGCAACCTACCGTTAGTAAGCATATCAGTAATTTTCAACGGACATTGGGATTTGACCTCTTCGTCAACGAAAAGGGGCGCCTGCGACCAACCGTAGAAGCAGATGCGCTCTACCAAGAATGTAAGGATATGTTTGATCAGCTGGAGCATATTGATCAGTCTGTTCAGTCACTGCGTCGCGGTAGTGAGCAAATCCTCAGGGTGATGATTGTTGTACCTGGAGCACAACTGCGCCTCTTCAGTGATGCTATCCGGGCCGTGAGAGATCGATGGCCCGATATTAATTTGATTGTTTCTGTTGGAGGGCGGGATACTCAGATTTGGAAGCTGCGCAGAGGGGAAATTGACCTTGGAATAGGAACTCCTAAGCTGCCCCATCCAGATATTGAAAGTGTGGTTTTGACCACCTTGCGGATGGTGGGCATTATGCCAATTACGCATGAACTTGCAACTCAGAAGAAAGTTTCCGTCTCTGATTTTGGCAAGTACCCGAGCATTTTACCGTCAGAATCTACATTGTATGGTAAGCTCATTTTGAGAACCTTAGAGCATGTGGGTGTCGTTCCAGATACCAGGATCAGCGCGGATGCGCCCAGCCAACTGCCATTACTTGTAGATTCATTAGAATGCTTGAGTATTCTTGATATGATAACAGCCTTTCATCCACCTAAAGATGCCGCCATCAAAGTTTTACCATTAGATGTGTCCATGGACTACAACGTCTGCGTCAATCGGATCCAGGGCCGTGTTCTTACACCGCAGGCCGAGTTCTTAATTGAGAAACTTCGCGAAGGGTTGTTACAAGAAAAGCAGCGCATGGAGCGACAGCTTTAGGGTTGTAGCCGAATTTTGTGTGTGAACTCAGTTTGTTGAATGGAGAGGCGGCGCAAGATAAAGACGCCGCCTTTAAGATACTTATCACTCAGCACAAGGCTCTAGGCAGAGTGGGTCATCTTCTCTGCAATAACCGGGAACGCATTGTGGACCGCCATAGCCAGCCGGCGGATTAGAAATGCAGGCATAGTCTTGTGTATCGGTGGCTCCTGTACACTTTCCAGTCTCCAGACAGCTCTCAGTTGTATTTGTCTGGAACTGGAAAAGCACTCGATTTGTGGCATGTTTGTCTGGATTGCATGTAGCAGTAAAGGTGTTTGTCACAGACTGTGATAGCGCCGTTTGGAAGTTCTCTGACAATGCAAAGCTCATTGACACCTGTTCACTGAGCTTTCCACCAGCGCCAAGAACCTCAAAACTTTCCTCCATAGATTCTGTGACTGTGCTTGACCATTCTGCCGTCGTCGACCAAGTATTGGTGCGTGAGGTACCGATTGAAAGTTGTTCCGAAATCGAGCATCCTTGCCCTTGACAAGACTGGATTTTTGACCAGACCCCAAATGTACTGGTAGCAGATGGTGCTACGGCCATCCAATAACAACGCTTGGTTTCGTGGACCGGATTTGGCCCAAAGGTTTCATTGTTACATTCATAGATACTGTCTGCTGAATGCAAAAAGCGCCAATCAAATTGATTGTCAGTGCCATAACGCATGAGAACGACATCGCCGACTTGCGGAGTGCAGTTTTGTCCCTCGGTAGCGCACTCTGTGGGCGTGTTATCCTCTGACAGAGTATAGTACGCGCTACTGCTGTACTGGCATACCTTGTCGGTGCCGTTGAGCGGGTTGTAGTTGAAGTAATCGTTGGTGCATGCCACTGTTTGCTCGCCATCACCGGACATCACGGTGTACATCCAGCTGCTGCTGCTGCCATATCGGATCCAGTGCATCTTACCTGTATCAGGCAGGTTGAACGTCGCCCCTTCCTTCGCAACTTCAATATAGCTACCCTCAGGCGCGACTTTCAGTAGGTTCGCTGTCGTATAGGCACACTTCTTGTTTTGACCATCCGACGGGTTGCCCCAGAAATTGTTGCAGGAAATTCTGTCCAGACCCTGAGCGAGGATGTAGGTATAATTATCTCCCTCACCGTATCGCATGGTGATGACGCCGTCACTGTCGGGATAGCAGTGCTTGCCCTCATCGGCGCAGTTAACCCAACTTGTTTCTTCCGTTTGCTCCTCGCTTTGCTGAGTGGTATCGGCTTGCACGGGGGGCGCGATCAAGGCTTGGGCTACGAGCACAAAGCCTGCAGCAGTCAAGAGATTTCGTAGCAAAGGATAATCCTTTCAAGAAAACACACTAGATGTGAAATGGCTCAAGCTACGTCTTGCAAGTACGCAACAGGGTACGCCGTTCCAGGTTTTTGAAGATCTGTTCAACTGAAGAGAGGGGGTTTCTTATTTAAAAAATTGGGATCTAAACATCGCTATCCTCAAGTAGAACCGCGACAAAAAGTAGATTGGCCTCACAACGGTAGCAACACAAATAATTTTAATGCTATATTGCTGTGGTCTATACGTTAATTAATCTAATTATAATTAATTTTTATATAATTTTATTTTATTTGTACTTAGATAAGAACATTGCCGTTAAGATATAATGATATAACAACTTACAGCATTACATAGTGAAGACGTAACCTTAAAATAACTAAGGAATAATTTGGGAGAAATGCCAAGGTAAACATGTAGAGGCTCCTTAGAACTATAATAGGACCACTCCAGCTAGCGAAGTCATTGGGTACTTCTTCGATCCTTGACGACAAAGGGGTATCATCAAGCTGCTAACTGGCATTTCTCCCACATCAAAGTTAGTCACTCAGACTGTTGCTCTTCTTACTCCTATTAAACTTAGCAATAACAGACCTGGAATCTGCGATTATCATTTTGATGCCATCGATGATTGAGTATTTGAAGGCAACTATGCTTACAACGCAAATAGTTATGAGAGACTTTGCTTTGGGCTATACATTAAAGTTTAAAAGCAAAGGTATTGGTTTTGAACTTAGCTCTCTAGAAAGAGAGCGAGCAAGACCAACTGCCTTCTACTTAAACTGCTTGACTAGGTGGTGAGATCGGCTGTTCAGGTTGTTGTAGACTTGAACTACATAACTTAAAACGCTCATCCAATTTGGAAGTGCTTATGTGTGCAACCAAGGAGGTGCCGCCGCACCACTGACAGTTGGACACAGTACATGCTTCAGTTAGCGCCCGCAGAGCTCAGCCTCGTACTCGCTTAAGGCAACCTGCTTTGCAGGCAGATCTACGCTTTCTCCACCTTACATTCTCCGATCGAAACGCCACTACTAACCGAACACTCGGAAAGGGGACTGATTTCAGACCAATTCGAGCCTTCTACGTGTAAGCCGTTTGCATAGCTTATGCAGAGATTGCCATTCAACTCTTGCTAGATCCGCCCAAATGTCCGATTCTCTAATCGAGTGTTAAGGTCAAGCTCTTTTTCCTTTTCATTCGGACCATATCTATCTCCGGGTCACGCTTCTCTTCGCAGTCTGGAGCGCTCTTCATTGTGAACGGCTGCATCCATGTGCCGGAATGGCTGTAGAGAGCCTCGCTTGTGGACGAGCTTTCATGGCGTAGCAGACATTTTTGGCTTAATCTACAAACTTCGTCCAGAGAAGACGAGCCTGCTGTGATGTTGAGGTCAGGCTATATCATGTAGCAACCTCCAAGCCATTACGACAGAACGATGTATCATCAACCCACATGCGATGCATGACAAATGCAAGCTTTCTGGTCACAGCAACAACGGCACGGCAGCGCCCTTTGGTCTGCATCAGGCGCATTCCCCAGCTCTTGATGCTGGATACGCCAGTACAGCGGGTTAGCATCGCATTGGCAACCGTATAAAGGGCAGAACGGACCTCCACGTCTCCAGCTTTAGAGATCCGGCCAGGATTGTCGGTTTCTCCCGACTGAAATCGCTTCGGTGTTAAGCCGAAGTGGGCAGCAACCGTTTGCGAACTCCTGAATCGTGCTGGATCATCCAACGCAGCGAACAAATGCCAGCGCAGTCATTACGCCAACGCCAGGGATTTCCATCAGTCGCAAACACACTGCATTGGTGCTTGCCGCGTGTTTAACGCGCTTATCCAGCTCTTGATAGGTTTGCAGTAAAGCAAGCCGTGCGTCCAGCAGTAGAGCCAGCGCTAGGCTCGAACCCGGATTGGCTTCGATAAACGGTCGCACTGTTGCATTAAAGCGTGTGTGTTTAATCCGTCCGGCAGGCGCAGGGTAAGATCGAACGCTGGCACCAGACCATGAAGAACTGTATCCTGCTCGAAAACTATTACATGTCACAGGACTTGGAAATGCAGATTGGTAACTTCGTCGAGTACTATAATCACTAGCGCTATCATGAGAGCCTTGGCAACGTGACGCCAGCCGATACCTATTTCGGGCGGGCTAAGCAAATCCTAAAAACCCGGCAGACGATTAAACACAAAACTCTTCAAACCCACCCCTTGCGCTACCACGCACAAGCCGCATAACATCAACGCGTAACAGGGCCAAACACTCCCTTACTCAAATAGCCGTTCTGTGTGTTGACAAACAGACCTCAATCTTCTTGGAAGGGGAGAGTAGATTTTTATGATAGATACTCAAGGATCTGATGATGTTCCTCTCCTTCCGTCTGAGAGTTCAAGTTGAATAGATTTATTGATCTTACTCGTGACAAACGAGATGCTTTTTCATTGGGCTTGAAGTGCAAATATTGCACCTTTAACTGACGCTTAATGCCTTAGACTGTGAGTAGGCATAGGTGCTGCGACGATTGCTATAAAAATCATCAATATCACAAAAGCATTGGAAATATGATGCCAACTGAAACCAACTTTCAGATGAAGATGGTAGCTTCTGGAGTTCTAGAGGGCAATTAAGCGTAAGGCATTCCAAAAATGCTGCTGGTGCTATCTCGTATAAGCCGCCGAACATTAGTGTATAGCAGGGCTAAACATTCCGCTGCTCAAGGGTGTATTTGTCACGTTTACTTGATGAGGAACAAGTGACTATCGTGGATATTCTTATGCTCTTCATGCATCCTCCCTACTTGTTCTCAACGTTTTGGTAAGAGATTCTCATGCGGGTGAAGCTCATGGAGATGTGGGCTTTTTGGATGAGGGAGACGGCTTTCAGGTCTCCCAGCTTTAACGCTGTCAGGATGTCGTCCATTTCCCGGTTGAAGATGATAACTTCGTCTGTCAAATCGATGACGGATGCAAATAGAGACTTGAGCCAGATGCGGGTTGTCTGCATGTAGAGCCTCTCCGATATCTCGCGCAAAGGACCGTTATCTGTGAGCTTGAGGATGGTGAGGAAGAAGTCCATGATCAGGATCGAGAACTCGCGGGCATTTGGGTTTGTCTGCAGTTCTTTGGCGCGGGCAGTCAAAGCCTCAAACTCAGATAGTATCTCCTTTGTGGGAGGTGCTGGCGACAATTTTCCGCTGAGTTCCGCCAGTTCCATGCGCAGCAGATAGGTTTGTTCCAGCTCCTTGATGTCCACGTCCGTTACAAAGGTACCGACACCATGAACTGAGCGCAGCAGGCCTTCGCTTTCCAGGCGAACCAGCACCCGGCGCAATGGTGTCCGGCTCACACCGAATTCTTCCGCCAGTTCTGTTTCAGAAAGTCGTTTTCCGGGCGCGTAATCCAACAGGCAGATACGATCCCTAATTTCATCATACATCCGGTCAAACCGGTCGCGTGCGCTATAGTCGATATTCGCCAGATCCAAGATGTTCACCGATCACTCTTTTCTCGTGTTCTCGTTGTATATACTCATAGTGCCAAGGGCAAAGCTATTGATCCCTTGGCACACTAGTTGTTTGGCCTGACGTGTTTATAAATCAGTCTTTTATGAAGAGTTTGCGCTCAACATTACAAAGAGCTTGGGCCGGGCCTGCCTCGGTGATGAGGATTGTCTCCGTGGTCTCCAACCCCCAGTCATCCAGCCAAAGGCCTGGCATGAAATGAAAGGTCATTCCGGGCAACAAAACTGTTTCATCCGTAGGTCGAAGCGAGAGAGTGCGCTCGCCCCAATCAGGTGGATAGCTCAGGCCAATCGGGTAACCGCAACGTCCTCCACGATCAATGCCGACTTTGGCGAGTGCATTGTTGAGTGCATTGGCTATATCACAGGCGCGGTTTCCTGCTCTGGCCGCCTCCAGGCCAGCTTCCAATCCTTCTGTCAGGGCCATCGAGGCGTCGACCATCGATTGTGGAGGTTTGCCAAGAAAGACTGAGCGGCACAGTGGGGCGTGATAACGCCGGTAGCAACCGGAGAGTTCAAAGAAAGTAATCTCTCCAGTTCGCATTTGGTTGCCGTTCCAGGTTAGATGAGGTGCTGTCGCATCCCTTCCAGATGGTGTCAGAGGCACAATGGCAGGATAGTCTCCCCAGTCATCTCCAACACCAGTAATCCCGGCGTGGCTTATATCCGCAACCAGCTCATTCTTCTTCATCCCAGGCTCAGCTTTATCAAGTGCAATCCTGATAATTTTGTCCGAGATGATTGCTGCTTTTCGAATGAAAACAAGTTCTTCTTCTGATTTAACACCGCGCTGCCAGTTGACCAGCGCCGTTGCATCAACAGGCACTGCATTGGGGAGCTCTGAAAACAAAACCGCATGTGCTTTGGCGGAGTAATAATAGTTTTCCATTTCCACGCCGATACGGGATGTGGAGTAGCCTCTTGCTTCAAGGTGTGATGCCAGATCCTCCATAGGATGGCAGGTTGTTGACTGGATGTATCGATCTGCATAGCCAAGCACATGGTCGTCATCCATCCAAACAGTTCGCAGCGCCCCATTTGCATCCTGGATCCGGCCCCACCATAACGGATCTCCCTCCAATGGCAGGATTACGCCTTGATGCACGTAAAATGACCAGCCGTCATAGCCCGTCAACCAAGCCTGGTTCGATGGATCAGTCACAAACAAGACCTCAATCCCGGCCTGCATCATGGCACTGCGGGTCTGAGCAATGCGCCGATCGTATTCTGTTTTGCTGAATGGAGCATTTTCTAGGCCCATGTCGCCCTCCCTTGTCAAAATTATAATTGTACACAACAGTAACTAACACCAATAAGATCAATCAAAAAAAACAAATTTACCAGCATTAAAATTAGCAGAATATAGCTATGTGGGTAATTTTATTATTGACTATGCCGAAATATCAATCATGTTGTGTACATCAAGTATTTGCACGTAGGTTTGC